>JAYUGZ010000270.1:0-12553 GCA_043767465.1 Cyanobacteriota bacterium | reverse complement strand
CCCTAAATCCCCCGAAAGCAAGGGGGACTTTAAGAGCTTCTTGTCCCCCCCTTTTTAAGGGGGGTGCCAGGGTGATCTGTCTTAAGTGAACCGTATTGGGATATAGACAAGGCGGATTAGCGCTTGTAACTTTTACAGGTATATCTGTAAAACTAAAAGATGGAATGTTAAGATTTCCTTTAGGGAAGCAACTTAAAGCTTGGTTTGGCATAGATACGTTCTATCTGACGATGCCATCTAACTTAGAACATTCTTCTATTCGAGAGTACAGGATCTTGCCGAGAAATGGATGTTTCTATCTGGAATTGGTTTACCAAAAAGAAGTTGTCCAATCCTCTGTTACCGTTGATTCTGTATTGATGATAGATCATGGAATGGACAACTGGATAACTTGTGTTAGCAATATTGGAACTTCATTTATCGTAGACGGAAGGCATCTCAAGTCCATCAACCAAGGCTACAACAAACGAGTGGCAACCTTGATGTGTGGAAAAAACAACTGATTCTGGTCGAAAAGACTGGAACGGCTGACCGAAAGCAGAAATAGAACAATGCGGGATGCGGTTAATAAAGCTGCTCGTAAGGTCATCAATCATTGTGTATCGTCCAAGATTGGTACAGTCATATTTGGATGGAACAAGAATCAGAAAGATTCGATCAACCTAGGTACAAAGACGAATCAAAAATTTGTTCATATTCCCACGGGTAGGTTAAAAAATCGAATTGCTCAATTGTGCGAACAGTACGGAATCAAATTCGTCGAAACCGAAGAATCATATACTTCAAAAAATTCAGTTCTTGATGGTGACGAACTGCCTAAAATCGGCGAAAAACCCGAGTGGTGGAAAGCTTCTGGAACAAGAGTAAAACGTGGATTATATCGTATCGGACAGCGAATGGGTGGCTAACTTAATGCAGACTGCAATGGGTGTGCAAATATTGGACGCACGAGTAGCAACAATACTTGGAATTGATCTTAGTGGAGTTGGTAGGGGTGATTTGTCAGCACCCGTAAGACTTAAATTATGGTATACATGAATCCCCCTCTATGAAAGGGCTGGGGAGTTGTCAATCTTGAGCAACGATCAAACAATCACTGCCAACTTTCGACAGAAAATCTGGAAAAGCTGAGGTGGGGTTGCTATCTTTGTCTACAACCCTGCGGAGTGTATATCCCTTCTCAGGAGCTCTGCCGAAAAATGAGTTTGTGCGATTCCAGACATCCCCATTCGGAGTGTTTGGATCTCGATCGATCAAAAAATCCATAATCCACGGCGGCACAGACAATCCAAACACTATAGGCGTGATGTGCCCGTGCTGTAAAGCTGCATCCGAGAAGCGGAACAAGTAGCTGAATCGAGAAAATTTGACTAAATAAAGTAACATCCGTCCGGCCATTGATGAATGAAATGTCCAGACAACTGGCTGATAAATCCGCAGCAATAAAGTCAGCTTGTCAGCATTCCATTCTGAATTGTACATTGTCAGACAATAGTCGGGTAAAACGTTCCCGTCCATAAAGAAGATACCTTGCAGGACTTCGGGAAACTCGGCTGGATGTTCTGTTTTCATCCAAGTCGCGATGTCTTTTAGTTGCTTTGTTTCGATTAACATGGTATTATTTAACCTCGAAAATACTTAAGATTTCGTGTCCAGTTAGATAACCAAAATTAGGTTCGTAGTGAGGACTTTAGTCCTTCCTCAGACAAAATGAGAGGACTAAAGTCCGAAGGATAAAACGGTTTTTGCGCTTTGATTTATGATGATGTGGATGAGGACTGAAGTCCTCACTACAAACCGGGTTTTTGGATTAATTATCCCTGTAAATTAGGTTGCGACGATCGCCGCACTTTGCCAACGGTACTCATGACATCCACCAGCATCTTCAGTGCGATGTCTTTAGCGGGACAAATCCGTCCCGCACTGCGATCGCCCACCGCATGAAAACCCATATGATAAGGACACAAATTCTCGCGCTTAGCGTTGAATTCGTACACCGTAGATCCCCAGAAACTGCCGTCAAGCAGCCCCAGACTGAGCGGTATCAGTACCTTGGTTCCGACCGGGAAAGTGCGCTGTTTGCCCCCTACGGTTGCGGTGAAGGGCTCTGTCGCGACTCGGTGGGTGGCACTGACGGGAGCCCAGAGGCGCGCGCATTCCAGCAGGAAAAGCTCGATCGACTGGCGATCGTCCAAATCGAGCTCATCCCAAAAATCTGTCGGATTAATCTCGGCAGTGTGTGTTCCTTTATACGCTGGGAGAGGGCGGTGTCCCATAGCCGTGTAACCCAAGTGCAGGGGGCCTTGCAGTCCCGCTATGCCCATAATCGATGTCATCAGCTTCGCCAATTCCCGCCTAGTCATGCCGTTATTTTCCGAGTTCACCTCGAAGTCGGCTAAAGCGGGAGAATTTTCGTAGATAGTCGCCGCGCGCTCGATCAAAGCCGACAAATCTCCATGTCCAAACAGGTTCAGACTTTGCAGCAGGCTGCCGGCGACGGCGAAGTAGTGGGCTGGGCTTTGGCGGATGTAATGTAAATCGGTGAGAAGTTCGATCGCAGACTTGTCATCTGGATTAATCCCAAAAATGACGTAGTGCAGGTATCGGACTAAAAATCCCATCCAACCGCGCTTGACATCGGTAAAAAACGCTCCCCCCGCACCGTGCGGCATCTCGGTATAATCTGATGCTAGGCGATCGAGTAACCGTCTGCTGATTTCGTCTTGTTGGCGATCGGTTGTGGCGCTGTTGAAAAGATACTTTTGCATACAGCTTCGGAATGCTGCGTGGTTGCTGCTACCGTCTGGTTCGCGATCGGACAAAGACAGCAGGAAAACGTTCCTACCGCCGACATCTTGGTTGGGGGAGAGATCCGGATCGAGCACAGAAGTACCCAGCCGCCATCCGCGCGCCTGAGGCGATGTGAGTGCTTGTTCGAGTGTGGCAAATTCTCCCATCACCACTTGTCCCGCGCAGCAAAAATTAGCCCCGAAAGCCAACCGTTTTATTTGCAAATAGGTGGGTTCGTTGGCGATTAAGCCTTCAATTAGGGCGATCGCGGGCAGCATCGTTTTGCTGAGGCCCTCCTGGGGGTTTTGCAAAGCCCAAACCTGAAACTCATTCAGGGCGGGGTTCATCAGCGGTGAGAAAATAGTATCTAAATTTAGGTTCATGATCATCCTCCGAGTTCCTCAGGCCATAACACGCTTCGCATTTAGCAGCAAGAGGGTATTGAACCCCTATTGATCAGAATTCAAGACTTCCAAGATTGCCAAAATCAGTAAGTATAACTATAGCCATCTTTATTGGTGAACGTAGTGGCAATATAGATATAATTCTACTGAATATGTCTGCGTCCAAGTCTAGCCTATTTCCGGAGATTGACTGTAATTTCTTACATTTTCTGGTAAGTATATATACTCTCTAGTTTTTAAGTATTAGCACCAATTTCTGAGAGTAGCAGATAAGTGTGGTTATCTGCGACTATTTGCTATTAGATTGAGGCAAAATCTGCGACATTAATCAGACTGGACGATACTCCAGTTAGAGAAGCAAAAACTTTTCCGGTTGAGGCAAAACTAATCTGAGTTATGCCATTACTTTCAGTAATTGCCAATTGCGAAAAAGTCACTCCATTACCGAGAATCAGCAAATCTTTACCATCTTCAAAATCGGCAACAGTATCGATGCCGGAATCAATAGAGAGTAAAAAGCGATCGCTCCCCAGGCCTCCCAGTAAGGTATCATCTCCCAAATCGCCGCTGAGGTAATCGTTACCTTCACCTCCTACCAAGATATCATTACCTTGACCGCCGTAGAGAGTATCTTCACCCTTTTCGCCCATCAGGATGTCTTCGCCTCGATTGCCAGAAATGAAGTCATTACCAGCGCCTCCTGTCAAGGTATCAAAACCCTTACCGCCGTAGAGGGTATCGTCGCCGATTCCGCCATCAGTTAAGTCGTTGCCTTGATTGCCATTTATCCAATCGTTGCCATCAAGGCCAAATAGGAAATCATTTCCCTTTTTGCCACGCAACAAATCATCAGTAGCACTACCGACTAGAGTATCATCACCATCAGTGCTTTCGGTAAAGTTTTGACCATCTTTGACTAATTCAATACCGCTATCGGGAAAGGGTTCTTCAGGATTTGAAGGTGCGCTGGAATCATCTGTTACAGTATTGCGGACAGTAGGGTTGTTAGCTGTCGCTGACTGAATTTGGGTATTGAGAGATGCGCCTTCCCAACAGAATGGAGATGTTATCAGATCCGCCGTTCGATGTGGCTATATCTGGCTTGCCGTCTTTGTTAAAGTCTCCGACAACAACGGAATTGGGCAATGTGCCGACAGGAAAGTTGGTTGCGGCACTGAAAGTAGACATGATTGATTTACCTCTTAATTGACAAGTAATTTTTGATGTTTGAAGCTGTGAAAATGATGCAAATCGAACCTAAGTTGCTGGCATCAGTATCCCCACGATCCCAAGTACAAACAGGCTACCTCCCACAGCGATCGTTACTATATTCCATGCCGAAAATCGACTGTTAGGATTGTGGTTGGGTGCTGCTAAACTGTTCAGTTCATTCACAATCTCTTGAACGGGAAGCAAAACTATTACAGAGAAAAAACTCACTAGCAAGTATGGTTTTGGCAGTCGGGCACACAGCGCAAGCCCAAACCAAGCAACAGTCAGCAAGAATGGACTAAAGTTGGCATCAATACCGCGCAATTTAGCCCTATTTGTGATTTTTGTAATCAAGGAATAACAAAAAAGACCGTTGAAAACAGCTCTCCAAAATGGGCTAATGTTGCTTCCAGTTGCGGCTTTGAATAGCTGCCAGTTTTTGTAAAACCAAAAAATTTGATAGAGTCCGAAGGTTACTAGGGACATCACGAACAACTTGAAGCGAGAAACAGGAAAAAACATTGGTTGTGAATCTTCGTTCATATCAAAAACCTCATGGTGGGTACACTAAAACTCGATCCGAACTTACAGCAGATTGCAGGTTTATGAAGTACATTTCAAATCGATGTTAAACCTGGAGTCCGGCAGGGGTTTAAACCCCTGCCTCAAAGCTGAAGTCCTCTCAAAGAGGACTGAGAATAAGAATTTTTTCAACTCATTAGTCCTCTTTGATAGGACTTTCGCTATTAGACGGGGAATTGATTCCCCGGCTCCAGTGCTGGGTGGGCGGGAGGACTGGCGGACTAAAAGCTTAAAGTTGACACTAATAGGCATTTCCGTGTCCCTACATAGCTATTAGATTGAGCCAAAATTGGTGGCATTAATCGCACTTGCCGTCACCCCATTCAGAGAAGCTAAAATCTCTCCGGTTGCTGACAAGCGGATGAAGCTTGAACTGTTTTCTTGAGTAATTGACAATTGCGAAAAAGTCAGACCATTACCCAATACCAACAAGTCTTTACCAACTTCAAAATCAGTAATCGTATCAGTACCCGAATTGGCAGAGAGTAAGAATTTATCATTGCCATCACCTCCCGTCAAAGTATCACTTCCCAAACCGCCATTCAGCAAATCATCACCCTTACCTCCCAGCAGACTATCATTGCCATCGCCGCCGTTCAAAATGTCAGCACCGCGGCCGCCAAACAACGCATCATCACCGCTACTTCCGAGCAAAGTATCGCTACCTTTGCCGCCGAAAAGAGTGTCATTACCCAGCCCACCGTCGAGGGAATCGTTGCCCCTCATGCCCATCAACACATTATTCCCGCTGCCGCCAGTCAGGGTATCGTTGCCATTTGTACCCAGAATGCGATCGCCGGAATTGCTGCCCAAATCCGCATCGCCGCTGACAACAGGAGTCGCGATCGCAGCAGGTAATGTCACACCTTGAATTTTGCTATCTAAAGCAGCACCAGTATTGTCAGCAACTAGCTGAGAAATTGGCTTGTTTCCCGCACCAACAGCTTTGAAATCTTGAGTTGTTGCGCCCAAAGCTACTTGTTGGACGCGGGCAACTGAAGCAGGAATTGATGTGACTGTTGGGTTGGAGACAGCGGCATCAATGCGTTGATTTGCTGTTGCCATTACTGTCGCAGCTTGCGAGGTAATTGAGGTGACTTTTTGACTGTTGAAATTGGGGTCAATCTGCTGAATTTTAGCTGCTGCTTGCTGAATTATTGGTTCTAAAACGGCTGCATTGCTAAGGTTTAAAGCTGTACCGGATTGAATTGAATTCGTAATTGCACTGACAACAGCATTGACAATCTGGTTAGTAGGTGCACTAGAAGCACCGTCAATCAAAGCAGCAGTTTGAGTGATGACGTTTTGGACTTTTACCATTGCTGCCAAAGTTGCGACGCCGCCCGGTTCGCTGTCGTTGGTGGCTGCGATCGGATCGAAATCTGCGATCGCAACATCAGCGGGAATGGCAAGAGCAGATTTGATGAGAGATTCGGCCCGATCGCCCTCAATGCCTTTATCCACCAAATCCACCATCAGAGTTGTTAAAAGCGTGACCACAGTAGCGTCAGCAGGTGCAGTAACAGGCGTTTCTAAAGGCAAACCGGTCGCGGTATCAATTCCGCCAAAAGCTACTAGATTGCCTTCATTTGAATCGATTTCCCCATTGGCGTTTTTGTCGAAAGTCTCGAAGGGGATATCGAGATTAAATAGACCGCTATTGTCAGTATTCGTTGATGGTTCATTAGCATCGAGAACACCATTTTTATTGGCATCCAAAAATACCTTGGCACCTGCAATGTAATTATCAATCACCCAGCGACCGTTAAGTTTCGTTATCTTGAATATCTGAGAACTGCTAGCACCGGCAGGGTCAGTGGCGGTTAACTTCACCTCAAAGGGTGTTACAAAACGTGTTCGGGGAGTGACAATAAGTTTGATGGTGTTCTGGTTAGAGTCGAAATCGAATATCAGCCCACTACTGTTGGGAGTGCTGTTTAAAGGACTGCCATCTTTGAGAGTTAATTTGTAGGAGATTAAGTCACCATCAGGATCGATGTAGACATTTTTAATGTCTTTATTAAACTCCCTATTGGAAGACACTAAAGAAATCTTCTTTTCTGGTGGACGGTTCTGAACAACACCTCCTCCAGCAATAGCTTGGCCCAAAGCCAGCACATCGACGCGCTTGAAATTAAGACCGGTATTGGGAACGTTATCGTTTTCATCATCACCGTCATTAATAGTGACACCGGTTTGTTTCAAAAGTTTGGCGAACTCGGCTGGTGTTAGTCGGCGGCCTAATTCTTTCTGTGCTAACTGTTGGGCTAATGCTGCAATGCCGGCAATGTGCGCCGTAGCTTGACTGGCACCGTGAAGGGTGTTGATCCGATCGCCAGACGGGGTTATGGGATCGGGCTCTATGCCAGCCGCAGGATTGCCATCTATGCCAGCCCCGGTAATGGGTGCTCCCGGAGCAAAAACTGTGGTTAATGTTCCGTTACGCTGAGAAAATGGAGCAATGCGATCGCGATCGGTGGTATAAGCAATTACTTTCTCGTCATCCTGTCCAGGCGGATTTGCGAAATAATTTCCCAAAGAAAAATAACCGATGTTGGAGGTATGTACCGCGCCAACAGACAGCGAATTCGGATCGGCTGAAGGGTAATTTACACCTGGAGCCTCGTTCCGGTACGGATAGTAACGGTTGCCTGATGAAGAGACAACAATGATATTCTTCGCCGCTAATGCCGCCAGTTCATCTCCAATACCGTAGAGTGAAGTTGTTTGACTGGTGGGAAAATTTTCACCGCTGCCGAATGCCATACAAACACTGGCAATGTTGTAAGTATCTGCATTCTGCAATACCCACTGCAAAGCTTGTTCGACATAGGGAAACTTATTAATTTCGTCTCCACCCGGAGGCGGAACATCCTTTCTCACTTTGAGACCGATAATGTTAGCCCCAGGTGCCATCCCTGTATAGGTTGGGTCTTGGGAACCAATAATGCTGGCAATGTTCGATCCGTGTCCGTTTTTGTCGTTAGCATCCGCATCGCCGTCGGCAAAATCGTAGTTATAAACAATGCGATCGCTGATGCCGTTTGAGTTGCTGTCAGGCCCAAAGAATCGGTGATTTAAGTTGATGCCAGTATCTAAAACCGCTACAGAGAAACCGCGGCCGTCAATACCAGAAAAACCCGGTGTGGCGCGGAATTTGTCCAGATTGATTTGCGCGCTGGATACACTGGCAGGAAACTGACGGGGGTCGTTGCCACTGCCGTCAAAACCGCCAGAAAAGTCTGTCGGCACAAAGTTATTAGCGAAACTGGATACATTACTGTTTCCGCCAACACCACCAAACAGCACTGAGTCGAGGAAATTGCTATCGATCCGGAAATTGGATAGATTATTATTATTCGCTAGACGGCTGTTGATGCCCCCCACCAAGTTTCTGCTAATTGAATTTGACTGCGGATTTGTCACGGCAGTACCTTCATAGCCTGTGGTTGTGACACCTGCAAGACGAGGTACAGCAGACAAATTCAAATTGTATGTAGTCTGAGCGCTATTAACTGAAGAAACTCGAATGGTGTAAGTGCCGTGTTCCAAAAGACGGTTAATAGATTTTGAGGCAGCACCAGAATTTTGTGCAGTTGAAATGACATTTTGAGCGCTGTTAAGCAATTCAAGATTGATATCTCCCGTGAATCCGCTGACTGACAAGTTGAAGTCATTGGTAGCACCGATCGTGAATTTGTAGTAATCGGGATCGTTACTGCTTACTGAATCAGGGTAGTTTTTGAGAGCGGAACTTGCATTGATTGTACGGGCTGTAGTTGCAGTGTTTCCAGCTTCGTCTTTTGCTGGGATATTGCTGTCATTATCGTTGTTGGTGACAGCGACATCGGACGCATTTAACCCGTTAAACCTGTTATCCGTACTGATAGCAGGGCTCGTAACAATGGTGTAAGCTTTATCCCCGTCAATAGCATAGTCGTCAACGCCTGTTACTGTTACTGTTTGCGGCTGATTCCAATTAGTAGAGTTGAAGGTAAGCGATGGCGGGGAAACTGTTCCTTCTGCTGTATTGGAACTTGCTAAATCTATTTTGACATCGCCAGTAGGTGGGGTTAAGCCATTAAGTTGAACGTTAAATGTTGCTGTTTGGCCTGATTCTGTGGTGATTAATCCACTTGTAGGGCCAACGGTAATTCCAGAAGGTGTTGGAGTTGGGGTGGGTATTGGGGTGGGTGTGGGTGTTGGTGTGGGTGTTGGTGTTGGTGTTATCGGTGTGGGAGGTGTTGGGGTTATCGGTGTGGGAGGTGTTGGGGTTATCGGTGTGGGAGGTGTTGGTGTTATCGGTGTGGGAGGTGTTGGAGTTATCGGTGTGGGAGGTGTTGGAGTTATCGGTGTGGGAGGTGTTGGGGTTGGAGGTGTTGGGGTTGGCGCAGTGTCGTTATCGGTAATGGCGACATTGACAGTCGGAATTGCAACTCCGTTATACTTAGTATCGGTACTGGTAGAAGTATGACCGATCGCCCCTGTATGATTTCCTTCCACAACCGCATCGTCTGTAGCCGTTACTGTGACTGATTTCGCGACATTCCAGTTAGTAGAGTCGAAAGTAACAGAGGCGATCGCACTTATTTGATTTCCCGCATCAAAACTGATAGTAACTGGTGCAGTTGGCTGCGAAGTTAGTTTGATGGTGTAACTGCCTGTTGCACCGCCTTCTGTAGCTGTTATGCTCGCAGGTGAAATACTCGCGCCTGCGGTATCGTTGTCAGCAATCGTGGCATTCACGGGAGAAATCGTCAGGTTATTATACTTGGTATCGGTACTGACAGACTTGTGAGCGATCGTGCCGCTGCGGGTTCCTTGCGCTATGCTGTCATCGATCGCCTTAACGGTGACACTTTGCGCCACATTCCAATTGTTCGGCGTGAAAGTGACAGGTGCGATCGCACTTATTTGACTCCCAGTTTCAAAGTTAATCGTGACGTTTGCAGCAGGCGCGCTAGTCAAAACTACGCCGTAGGTATCCGTTGCGCCGCCTTCAGCAATATCTGTGCCGCCTCCTGATTGGACAATAGAAACACCGGGACTATCGTTATCAGTAATCGATGCCGTCACATTGGGAATGGCTTTGCCGTTATAATTAGCATCGGTACTGGTAGCAGTATGGGCGATCGTGCCACTGTGGGTTCCTTGTGCTACATTGTCGTCGATCGCAGTGACAGTGACTGTTTTCGCAACATTCCAATTAGTGCTGTCAAAAGTAATAGGCGTGGCGATCGGATTAAGTTGATTGCCAGTATTGAAACTGATAGTAACCGGTGTCGTCGGTTGCGAAGTTAGCTTGATTTTGTAACTGCCAGTTGCACCGCCTTCTGTAGCAGTTATGTTTGTAGGTGTAACGCTGAAACCTGCCGTGTCGTTATCGGTAATGGCGACACTGACAGGCGCAATTGTGATGCTGTTATACTTAGTGTCGGTACTGGTAGAAGTATGGGCGATCGCACCTGTGTGATTTCCTTCAACTAAATTGTCGTCAACTGCTTTCACCTGCACAGTTTGAGCGACATTCCAGTTAGTCGCCGTAAAAGTAAGTGCGGTAATTGGTTGAATTTGACTGCCTGTAGCTAAGTTAATCGTCACAGGTGCGATCGGTGGAGTATTTAATTTAACGGTATAACTGCCATTGGCACCGCCTTCTGTAGCAGTCGTAGTAGCAGGAGTAATGGTAACGCCTGCAATCTCGTTATCAGTGATGTTCGCATTGACAGTATTGCCGGCAGTACCGTTAACCGTAAAACTTGCAGTCGCCCCATTATAATTAGCATCGGTACTGATAGCAGTATGGGCGATCGGGCCAGTGTGCGGCGAAGTTTCTGCGATCGCATCATCAACGGCACTGACTGTAACCGTTTGTGGCAAAAACCAATTAGCTGGAGTAAAATTCAGGCCAGCGATCGGCTTAATTTGAGTGCCGGTGTTGAGGGCGATCGCCACATTTGCAGTAGGCTGGTTAGTCAACACAACTGTATAAGTATCAGTCGTGCCACTTTCTGCCACATTAGTGCTACCGCCCGACTCAACAATCTTTACCTGCGGCCCCCCAGGAATTATTTTAGTTATAAAAGCATCAGAAATACCACCCCCATTCGTCGCTTGCAAAGGATTTGCTGTTGGGAAATTAGTAGAAACAGTAGATCCCGCCACATAAACTGCACCAGCAGCATCCACCGCAATACCACTACCGTTGTCGTCCCCGCTGCCGCCAAAATAAGTAGAATCAACCAAGGCAGAACCCGACGCATTGATTTTCGTGACAAAAGCATCTTTCCCGCCACCGCTTACACTTTGAATCGCATTCTTAGTCGGGAAATTAGTCGAAGTCGTATCTCCCGTCACATAAACATTATTCGCACTGTCTAGAGTAATGCGATGGCCGTTGTCATCTCCGCTGCCGCCCAAATAAGTTGAATAAATCACATTATTACCTAGAGGGCCTAACTTGACGACAAAAGCATCATTGGCACCACCTGCATAAGTCGCTTGAACTGCATTTTTAGTCGGAAACTCAGTTGAAGTGGTAATTCCGACAACATAGGCATTTCCAGCACTATCTACAGCGATATCGGCACCTTTATCTTCGCCAGTGGAACCTAAATAAGTGGAATAAGCACGCGCACCATTCGCGTTAAATTTAGCGACAAAACCATCATAACCACCTGCCATTGCATATTGAAAGTATCCATTAGTCCCCGGCAAGTCCGTCGAATAAGTAAGGCCGGTAATGTAGGCATTACCATTATTGTCTATGGCAATGGCTTGAGCGTCTTCGCGATCGCTACCGCCGAAATAAGTAGAATAAACTAAAGCACTGCCAGTTGGATTAACTTTAGTAACAAACGCATCGCCACTTCCCCCTGCGTATAGAGGTTGGGAAGCATTGACAGTGGGGAAACCGCCGCCTGTCGGCCCGGGGCCGCCTGTCAACCCTGTAACATAAGCATTGCCACTACTGTCAACAGCAATGCCATTGCCGAGGTTGCCCTGGCTACCGCCTAAAAAAGTAGAATAAACTAACGCATTCCCGGCAGCATTGAGTTTAGTTGCCGCAGCATAGTAACTAGGTGGTGTAGTTGCTGTCGGTTGAAAAGAACCCGGTGTAGTTGGATAACCAGGATCGACTTGTCCGGTTAAATAAGCATTGCCTTGACTGTCTACGGCAATTCCAAAACCGTATTCATTGCCAATACCGCCGATATAAGTAGAGTAAACTAAGGCAGTTCCTTGGGGGTTAATTTTAGTAACTAAGAAATCAGCTTGACCCCCTGGCGTAGTTTGGAATGCACCAGGAGTAGTCGTAAAATTGTTAAAAGTAGTGCCAATAATGTAAGCCGCACCTGTACTATCTACAGTCATGCGGTTGGCGTAGTCATTGCCGTTGCCGCTTATGCCATCGCCACTGCCGCCCAGGTAAGTGGAGTAAGCTAAAACCGGGTCAATAACTAGGGGTTGAGTGGGGTCAAAATCTCCCAAACTAAAATTAACTTGATTGTTTCCTAATAAATTGTAAGCTGCGGGAACATTCACCCGCTGTCCGTTGATGTCTT
>JAYUGZ010000269.1:0-12581 GCA_043767465.1 Cyanobacteriota bacterium | reverse complement strand
CAAGATATTGCTCTTACCGCAGCCATTTTCGCCAATCAACACGGTAACTCGTCCTAATTCTAGCTTCAGCTTTTGAATAGACTTGTAATTTTTGATTCTAACTTCTTTAATCATCATTCAATACCCGATAATCTAAATGTACTTACTGTATCTTCGATCGCCTAAATCTCAAATAACGCCTGCACAGATATATCTACACATTCATTATTTTATTCCCGATCGCCCAAAAGTCAATTCACTGCGAAATAATCCCACTTGCTAAAATTCCCAGAATCTTATTCACGTCTTTGAGATAATATTCTGTCAAATCGATATGAATGACACTTCCTTCTAACTTAATAAATTTCCAAATACTCCCAGTTGTCACCGCCCCGTAAATTGTCGAGATTTCATTACCTGTACGTTCATTAAATATCCTGGCCGCTACCATTTCCGCCACGCACTGTCCCAACCCAGCATTAATATTTTCTTTTTTAGCTTCCACCAAGGTAATTATGGGAGCGCTGACAAATAATATTTCGGGTGAATCGCTAATAATGAAGTCACAAATTCCATTTAATCCCCTGGTGCTATCAACGTCAAACTCTACTCCCGAAAATAAATTAATTCGTTCTTTAAGCTGTCTTCTTAAATCGATTAAGATTGGAGAAATAATCATTTCCGATCGCGCTTTTTCACTATTGCTAGCAAGAGCCAAAGGTACATTGTAGCGAAGGATTTCCCTCAACAAATCGCTGCTTCCTAATTCAGGGATTTCTCCGAATAAATCGACTGTCTCCGAAGTTGTCAACTCAAAGATTCGCTTGACTCTTTCTAAGGTGAAATCGCTGTAGGGCATTTTGCTTGTCTTCCTCGAATTTTCCAAATAAAAGAGAATATAATCTTAGTATAGTCCTCGTATCTCGGATGTCATGGATCTAAAACAACGCCTGCACAGCCACCTAATTCAAATTGTACGCGATCGCAATCCTTACTTGGCATCCGCAGGGCACTTCTATGTCCAGCAATACATCCGCGAACAGTTGGGACAGTGGGGCACTGTAGAAACCGACGATTTTGCGGTGCGCGGGCGAATTCATCACAATTTTATCTTGGATTTACCCCCCTCCGAAAAGGCGAGTCAGCAAGGGTTGTCGCCGATTATTATAGGCGCTCATTATGATACTGTGCCGGGGACGCCTGGGGCTGATGATAATGCTACGGGTGTTGCTGTTTTGCTGGAACTCGCTAGGGCGATCGCACTTCAACCGCTAAAATATCCAGTACAATTAGTTGCGTTCGATATGGAAGAAGCTGGTTGTTTTGGTAGCAGTCATCATGCAGCTAAATGCAAACAACAGAAACAGTCAATTCGGTTGATGATTTCTTTGGAAATGTTGGGTTATTGCGATCGCACTCCCAACTCCCAAAGCTATCCGGCGGGACTAAAATATTTTTACCCGAATATTGGCAATTTTATTGCTTTAATTGGAAACTTGCGGACTGTTCGCGATATGATTACTTTGAGCCGAAATATCCGCAAATCTGGTCAAGATTGCGAGTGGTTGCCGGTGCCGAATCGAGGTTTGATTGTGCCGGATACTCGCCGCAGCGATCATGCTCCTTTTTGGGATAATGGTTATCCGGCGATTATGGTGACGGATACGGCTAATATGCGGAATCCGCACTATCATCAACCGAGCGATAAGATTGAGACTTTGGATTTGGATTTTTTGGCTGGTGTTTGTGGGGGCTTGGTTGAGGCTATTCGATATCTATAATTTTATTTTAATGAACCGCGAAGACGCGAAAAACGCGAAGGAAGAAAGAAAGAAGATGGTAGAAAAAGATATGAATACTGATTTTCTCGATCGCACTTCGTGGCAATTTTGGATCGATCGCGGTGGTACTTTTACCGATATAGTAGCCCAAAAGCCCGACGGTAGGTTAGTTATTCAGAAGTTGTTGTCGGAAAATCCCGATCGCTACACCGACGCAGCAGTCCAAGGAATTCGCGATATCTTGGGAATTTCCGCCGACACAGCCATACCGGCGGCCCAGATTTCAGCGATTAAAATGGGTACGACGGTGGCGACAAATGCTTTACTGGAACGTAAGGGCGATCGCACTATTCTGTTAATTACCAAAGGTTTCGGCGATGCGCTGAGAATTGGCTATCAAAACCGCCCGAATATTTTCGCCCGCCACATTGTACTGCCCGAAATGTTGTACGATCGCGTTATTGAGGTTGCAGAACGTTACAGCGCCCGAGGTGAAGAGTTAATTGCTGTCAATCCTGAGTTTATCCCGTTTTTGCAGCAAGCCTACGATGACGGAATTCGCAGTTGTGCGATCGTCTTTATGCACGGCTACCGCTATTCGGAACACGAAAAACAAGTTGCTGAAATAGCTAGAGAAATTGGTTTTACTCAAATATCAGTATCTCACGAAGTCAGCCCGCTGATGAAATTAGTTTCGCGGGGAGATACTGCGGTTGTCGATGCTTATCTATCTCCGATTTTACGCCGATATGTCGAACAAATAACGAGTCAATTATCTGTAGGGGCGGTGCCCCCGTGCCCGCCCCCTCGCGTGCCCCCAATGCCCAATGCCCAATGCCCAATGCCCAATTCCCAATTCCCCCAATTAATGTTTATGCAGTCCAACGGCGGCTTAATAGATGCCGCGCAATTTCAAGGCAAAAACAGTATTTTATCCGGCCCCGCTGGGGGAATTGTCGGTGCAGTTCAAACGAGTAAAAAGGCTGGTTTCGACAAAATCATCACCTTTGATATGGGCGGAACTTCGACAGATGTTGCCCATTTTAACGGCGAATATGAACGCGAATTCGAGACGGAAATTGCTGGAGTGAGATTACGATCGCCCGTGATGGCAATTCACACTGTAGCAGCCGGTGGCGGTTCGATCGTCTTTTTTGACGGTGCGCGCTACCGTGTCGGGCCGGAGTCTGCGGGCGCAAATCCAGGCCCTGCTTGCTATCGAAAGGGCGGCCCTTTGACGGTGACTGATTGTAATGTGATGTTGGGCAAAATTCAACCGGCTTTTTTCCCGAAGGTTTTTGGATTGCAGGGAGATTTGCCGATCGCCCCCGAGGTAGTAAAGCAAAAATTTGTGCAGTTAGCGGGGGAAATTGGGGGCGAGAAGACGGCGGAACAGGTGGCGGAGGGTTTTTTGGCGATCGCCGTGGAAAAGATGGCTAATGCGGTGAAAAAAATCTCGCTTCAGCGCGGTTATGACGTTTCTGAATATACCTTGTGCTGTTTCGGCGGTGCGGGCGGACAACACGCTTGTGCGATCGCCGATAGTTTGGGCATGAAACGGGTGTTTATTCATCCCTACGCGGGGGTGTTATCCGCCTACGGTATGGGTTTGGCTGATGTGCGGGCTATGCGCGAAAGGGCGATCGAGCAATTATTAACTGCTGAATTAATTGCGGATTTGCATGATATTTTAGCGCAATTGGAGGGGGAGGGAAAGAGGGAATTGAACCGCAGAGGCGCAGAGGAAACAGAGGGAGAGAAAGAGGTTTTGATTATTAGGAAGCTGCATCTTAAATATCAGGGAAGCGATTCGGTTTTGATGGTGAATTTTGCTGAGAGTGTTGAGGAGATGCAGGCAGATTTTGAAGCAGTACATCGACAGCGTTACAGTTTTCTGATGCCGGAAAAAGCGCTAATTGTAGAAGCAGTTTCTGTGGAAGTTGTAGAAACAATGGATGTACTGGATAATTATACAACTTCCCCATCTTGTGGAATAGACATCTTGCCTGTGTCCCCAATTTCCACTGTGCAAATGTATGTTGGTGGTGAATGGCGGCAAACGCCTGTTTATCAGAGAGACGATTTGCGATCGGGCGACTGCATTACCGGCCCAGCGATGATTGTCGAAGCAACTGGAACTAATATTATAGAACCAGGTTGGGAAGGCGAAATAACCGAAAATAATGACTTAATTTTGAACCGCATATCCGCGCCGATGAATGCAGTTAACACCCCAGGGCTGTTTCATTCTCCAAAAAACGAGGATTTTGGTAGGGGTAGTGCCCCCGTGCCTACCCTCCCCAGCGATGATTTTTCGGTGATTTCAGAGATCGGGGCGGGCACGGGGGCACCGCCCCTACAAGAGAATGAAACAGCCCTGGTTAACACCCATTCATCTGCGGTTAAATCAGATCCAGTTTTGCTAGAAATTTTCAATAACTTGTTTCGCGCCATCGCCGAACAAATGGGCGTGACTTTACAAAACACAAGTTCTTCTGTTAATATTAAAGAACGCCTCGACTTTTCCTGTGCAATCTTCGATCAAAACGGGCAATTAGTTGCCAACGCGCCGCATATTCCCGTGCATCTCGGCTCGATGAGCGAAAGTGTTTCTGCTTTAATCCTAGCACAAAGTCATACTATTAAGCCTGGGGATGTTTATGTTTCTAACAATCCCTATAATGGTGGTACACACTTACCAGATATCACCGTAATTACTCCAGTATTTGATAAATATTCCTCGCTTCCTTTGTTTTATGTTGCGTCGCGGGGACACCACGCCGATATCGGCGGTATCACTCCCGGTTCCATGCCTCCGAATAGTAAAATAGTCACTGAAGAAGGCGTATTGTTTGACAATTTCCAGCTAGTTAGCGAGGGCAAATTCCGAGAGAAAGAATTACTACAAACCCTCACATCCGGGGATTTTCCGGTTCGGAATGTCGCCCAAAATATCGCCGATTTGCAAGCACAGATTGCCGCCAATAATCGCGGTTTAGCAGAACTTCTCAAGATGGTAGAACATTACGGTTTGGAAACAGTACAAGCTTATATGGGTTTTGTGCAAGATAATGCTGAAGAGTCTGTGCGGCGCGTAATTGAGGTTTTGAGTGATGGCGAGTTTACTTATCCGATGGATAGTGGCGGAAAAATTAAGGTAGCTATTACAATTAATAAGTCGGCGCGCAGTGCGAAAATCGATTTTACTGGCACATCTTCCCAACAATTTAACAATTTTAATGCTCCGGCTGCGGTGTGTAAAGCGGCTGTGTTGTATGTTTTCCGGACTTTGGTAGATGACGATATCCCTCTGAATGCGGGCTGTTTGAAGCCTCTAGAAATCGTCAATCCGGCTGGCTGTATGCTGAATCCGCGCTATCCGGCGGCTGTTGTGGCGGGAAATGTCGAGACATCGCAGAATATTACGGATGCTTTGTATTGTGCGCTGGGTGCGATCGCATCTTCTCAGGGCACCATGAATAATTTCACATTTGGCGATCGACGCTATCAATATTATGAAACAATTTGTGGCGGTTCGGGTGCTGGTGCAAATTTCGACGGCACAGATGGGGTGCAAACTCACATGACAAATTCGCGTTTAACCGATCCAGAGGTGTTGGAATGGCGGTTTCCGGTGTTGTTAGAAAGTTTTGCAATCCGCGAAAATAGCGGGGGGAATGGAAATCATCGCGGCGGTAATGGAGTGGTGCGGCGAGTGCGGTTTTTGGAAGCGATGACGGCGGGAATTTTATCAGGGCGGCGGGTGATTTCTCCCTGCGGTTTGCAAGGAGGTGAAGCGGGGAAAGTTGGGCTCAATTATGTTGAAAGATTTGATGGAAATGTGGAGGAATTGGGGAGTACGGCGAGTGTGGAAATGCAGCCGGGGGATGTGTTTGTCATTGAGACTCCCGGGGGCGGAGGTTATGGTTATTTGTAGCGAGTTTTACGGTTGATAGCCTTCATCTACTGGTAAGTTTTGTTGATTTGCTGCCTGTCTGGCAACATAATTGCAGCGTTGATACTTTTGGTTGCCCGCACATTGCTTAATTCTAATAAACTCAACATCGTGTTGTGAACATAATAGAAGTAGTTGCTCCCACAAATCTACGTTAGCACTAGGTTTATTGTCACTATTTTTCCAGTTATTAGCCTGCCAGCGAATCGCCCAATTGTTGGCAATAGCATCTACAAGGTAGCCGTTGTTATTGTATAGCGTCACTTTACATCTTGTTTTGAGTGCTTTCAGACTTTCAATTGCAGCAATAATATCCATACGATTATTTGTACTTAACTGAAATCCGCCACATAATTCCTTGCGAAAATTTTCATACAGCAAGATTGCCCCATATCCACCAGCACCGCTCGCCATAGTTATACCGCGAGTATAAATGCTAACTTGTTTCAAGTTGCTCATGATTGTATAACTTATTCAGGAAATTTCAACATTATATAATTAATTTTACTTAAATATTGACAATTTTTAAGCCTTTGCACTAAAGGTAGATTGTACTGTAGTGTATTTAGTAGTAAAATAAACCATATTATAGATAGACAGGAGATGTCACGTTGATGAAGTACACTCCTCAAGCAATCGATTCCTGTAGGCACACGCCACTGACGTGTCCTCTATCTCTGCTTGTTGTCAAAGTGTAACGATTCCATTGCCTTTGATGTTTAGCCCATGCTTCCGGCATCTCATCCCAAATTTTATCATCCAGAAGTCTCCCAGCAGCTTTAGGTGTTCTACCTCCCCATTGCTTAAAGAAAAATGCTACTTCAGCATCTTGACATTGCTGCTTAATATTATCAACCCATTCTGATTGCATGGGACGATGTTTTACCCCAGATTCTCCGCCAACAATTACCCAGTGAATGTCTGTTAAATCTAGTTCTAAATTACCTAAAAGCGGTTCGCATGATAAAAATCTGACTTTGGCGGGCACTTGTCGCAAACAGTCAATCCTGTTAACATAGTTTTGATTTTCGACTGAAACTCCCATCCAAATATTATCATGCCAGTCTAATTCGTTAGCTATTTCTCGAAGGCGTTCGTGTCTTTTGGTCAAGATTTGATATATATGCCAAGGAGTTTCACGCATTACCTCAAAAACTTCTTTGAGAAAATCAATGGGTACTTCTTCATGAAATAAATCGCTCATCGAATTGACGAAAATACGGCTAGGCTTTTTCCAGCGCTTTGGTTCTTCCAAGCGATTCCTATGTAGTGTTAAATCAAACCCATTAGGAAAATTAGTGTGAAACCTTTTTGTTAATGCTTCTGCATAACAATGAGTACAACCTGGACTGACTTTATCGCAGCCAGTTGTTGGATTCCATGTGCGATCGCACCACTCGATACCAGTATTAATGCTAGACATACAAACACTTGCCCTTGAAACAACTAATTATATTTTTAGGTGCGCTGGATACATAGATTTTATATGTATCAATTTAGATTAATGCAGCATCACCTACAACTCCATTATATAATTAAATTGACTTAAATATCAACACTTTTTCAGCAGTTGCATCAAATGTAGATCGTAGTGTAGAATCGGGCTGCAACAGCATTGATACCCAAAACCTTTACAGAACAATTGTGCAAACACCAGTTTTTTCCGAACTCAACCACCCTGTGGTCAAATCCCTGTTCCATCACAGCGATCGCGAATTATTGACCCTCTTTCAAAACCATCCCGATCAGGGCCGCTTCTTCACGGCGATTTTTTGCCGCTACGCTCAAATTGTACACTCCCTGATCCGTCATTCCGTGCGATCGCCCGTACAAGGCGATTACCTCTTCGCCCACACCTGGCAGCATATCTATCACGAGCTCCGAGGCCTCGATTTGCGCCGCGAAACCCAAGATCCCGATAGCGACAATCTCAGTCTCCAAAATTGGCTGATTAATGTCACCGCTGTGTGCATCAATCAAGCCGAATTGCCCCCGGTTGAGTCGATTCATTACTCTTTGCAATCGGCTTCACCTCCCCTCTGGTGTTACGTCAGACAAGCCCTAGAATTGTTAGCACCGCTACCACGTTTAGTTTTGTTGATGGCTCAGACTTTCCGCTGGAGCGAAACTCGAATTGCAGCTTATTTGCAAGCAGAAGGTGAAGCCATTTCGCCCGCTCAAGTTAAGGCTTTGTTGCAAAAAGGATATCAAACTTTAGAGTCAAATTTGCCGCCGGATATCCGCGCTATTTATCTAGACGAAAACCTCGATTATCAACAAGCACTTGTCTAGATATTGTATCCGATAACTCCGCTAATACCAATTATTCTTCAGTCCGCGCAGGCGGACTTCGTTTGTGTAGAAGCGGTTTCAACCGCCGAGTTTCTATATTTGGCAAAAAGCGGTTTCAAACGCACTAACAGTCGGAAATAATATCAGAGGTGGAAATGGCAGTTTATCAAATTCGGCTGGTGAATGAGGAGCGATCGCTCGATCGCACGATCGCAGTACCAGACGACCAGTATATCCTAGATATCGCAGAAGATGCCGGCATCCGCTTGCCCAATGGATGCAAGCAAGGAGAGTGTTCTGCTTGCGTTGCTAAACTGCTTAGCGGTGAAATCGACCAAAGCGAACAAAAGTTTTTAAAGCCCTCAGAATTGCAAGCAGGCTACGCTGTTACCTGTGTAGCTTACCCGCTTTCTGATTGCACTTTGTTAACTCATCAAGAACAAGTTTTATATGAAGCAGCTCTCTATTTTAAGTAATGCAAAGTGCTTTATTCTTTAGTCCGCGAAGGCGGACTTCGTTTGTATAGTCGCGAATTCTATTCGCCGAGAAAATCGTTATCAAAGCAGATTTAGTTAATGTAAGGTGCGCGCTGCGCACCCTACTCACTACTTAAAAATCTGCTACGGCTTGGGACTGACATTCAACAATTGCAGAATCCGCTTCAGCGGAATCTCCGCCCAATCCAAGCGGTAATTGAGTTCGTAGGCCAGCTCAGCAACCCCTTTTTCCAGAATGTAAGCATCCAGCAAAACTTGTAGTTCTGGTATAGATTTGGGCAAGAAATTTGCATCGGCTGCTGTTACCAAATAGCTGTTAAGAAAAGTCAGGCTTACCCAGCGGTGCCACACGTTTGCCCACTGCTGCATCTCAGGGAGATTTTCAGGGCGAATCATGCCACTTTCTACTTCATTGCGCAGCGCCAAAGTAACAGCATAATTGAAAGATTGC
The DNA here is from genome assembly GCA_043767465.1 of Cyanobacteriota bacterium. GTDB lineage: Bacteria > Cyanobacteriota > Cyanobacteriia > Cyanobacteriales > Microcoleaceae > Microcoleus. The sequence goes on along the minus strand of JAYUGZ010000269.1, from coordinate 3,626 downwards.
AGCATTCCCGCCACATCTCGCAGGGGAGACCTCTTCATCCGCCGCTCGCTTAACGGTCGATTCCGTTCTCCTCCGAAATCAATAATTACGAAGTCTTTCCCTGTATAAAGAACTTGTCCGAAATGAAAATCCCCGTGACACCGAATTCGATCCGCCGTGATTCTCAAGTTTAATATTGACTTGAAACGTTCCATCAGCAACTCTTCGCGGTTGAGGAGATTTTGTGCCAATCTTTGGGTTTCTGGCGGTAGTTTTGACAGCCGCTTTTTCAGCAGCAGCAAAGTTCTTCCTGCTAGATTTCTCATCTGTTGATAGATGGAACGCTGGTAATATGAGGTGAAATTTTCGGGAGCAAAAGCCGGATTTTCTGTCTCCGAAGCTAAAGCGAGGTGCAGTTCTGCTGTCCGTTGACCTAAAAGTTCGGCTGATGCTAGGTAAGAGCCGATAAGTTCGCGAGCTAATGCCGGAATTTCTAGGGATAAATCAGCTACTAGCGAGTTTGATTGTCGCATATGTGCGGTCAAAGCGCTGGGTAAATAATCTTCAGGAGAAGTAGATAAAAGCTCGCCGGAATACTTTGCTTCTACTGTCATTACTTGCTCAAAATAGTCGCGCAGCGTGTCTAATGTATAAGACCAAGCGTCGATGCTATCGGGGATAAGTTTTTGGAGGATTCCGACTGTAATTACTTGTTTTTCGGCTGTGTGATATTCCAGCGCTCCGGCAATTGGAGCATAGTGTTGGATCGGGTTGCGATCGGTTAAAAAGCGTCCGATTTCTAATTCTGGGTTAATTCCTTCCTCGATTTTTCGCAATATTTTTAGGACGAATTGATCGCCGTAACCTGCGGATGTATTGCTTTGTTCTTTTTTGAACACGTGAGGTTCGAGGTTCGATAAGTCTTGGTCTGAGTTGAATATATTGTCGGCAATTCCTAGCAGTTCACCCGCTGTACCTTTGTAACTGCGAGAATTGGCGATCGCCCCCAGCAGCGCGCTGAGCAACCCTTTGTCCCCAGCAGCATCAAACAAGACTCCGGCTTCGCTGCTTTCGGGGAAGTGCAGGCGTGCGATCGCGCGATCGTCCAAATCGCCTTTGATCTCTTCCCAGCCTAAAGGCAAAACGTAAGTTTCCGGCATACCTTCAGTATAATTCAACTGCAAAAACAGAATGTAAACTATAGATTCCTCCCCGGCACTACCTTTACATTCAACAGGAACAACCTCACTTATTTCAAATGATTGAATTGTCCTGTCAGTACCGAGAAACCAGCGATTGCACCGCAAGTAATTCGGCAAAATAGAGAGCAGCATCTCGCTTAACTGACTTGTAGCAAAAGCAGTTTTCCAATTACCGATAACCGCCAAACTCGGCAAGTCTGTTTTAAAGCCGTGCACCGAAAACTCTTCTTGTTTGACAGTAAGAGTAAACCAGTAAAACGTGTGAGGACTCAAACTCAAAAAGTAAGGCAACTCCCCAACCTGCGGAAACTCAGCACGACCGAAAATCTCCACCGGAACAGCACCTTTAAACGGAGAAAGGTCTAATTCTGCCGTCTGCACGAAGCGCGACAAATTAGCGACTACCAGAATATGTTCGTCTTGATAAGTGCGCACAAAAGCTAAAACTTTGCGGTTTTCTGGGTACAAAAACTCGCAAGTGCCGCGACCGAATGCTTGGAAGCGCTGGCGAACAGCAATCAAGCGTTTCATCCACCACCAAAGAGAACTCGGATTCGCCCGCTGCGCTTCCACGTTAACAGATTCGTAGTGATATTCAGGGTCAACAATTGGCGGCGCGTACAGCCGCTGCGGGTTAGCGCGACTGAAACCGGCATTGCGATCGCTACTCCACTGCATCGGAGTTCGCACCCCATTGCGATCGCCCAAATAGATATTATCACCCATCCCAATCTCATCGCCGTAGTAAAGCACAGGCGTACCAGGAAGAGACAGCAGCAAAGCATTCATCAACTCAATGCGGCGGCGGTTATTTCCCATCAGCGGAGCCAAACGGCGGCGGATACCCAAATTAATTCTAGCCTGAGTATCTTGAGCATAAACCCGATACATATAATCTCTGTCTTCATCGCTCACCATTTCCAGCGTCAATTCATCATGATTCCGCAAAAACAATGCCCACTGACAGTTATTAGGAATCTGCGGAGTTTGCTGGAGAATATCGCTAATTGGGAAGCTATCTTCCATATGCAAAGCCATAAATAAACGCGGCATCAGCGGAAAATGAAAGTTCATGTGACATTCATCGCCACTCGCGTAATATTCAACCGCATCCTCCGGCCACTGATTCGCCTCAGCAAGCAGCATCCGGTTCGGGAATTTCTCATCTACGTGCTTGCGCAAATGCTTGAGGAATACGTGAGTTTCTGGCAAGTTTTCGCAGTTAGTACCTTCGCGCTCGTACAGATAAGGCACGGCATCCATGCGCAGTCCATCTACTCCCAGTTCCAACCAGAAATCAACCACATCTAAGATTGCTTGGCGGACGGCGGGATTGTCGTAATTCAAATCTGGTTGGTGAGAATAAAAACGGTGCCAGTAATAAGCTTTTGCTACCGAATCCCAAGCCCAATTAGAAGTTTCAAAATCTTGAAAAATAATCCGAGCATCTTGATATTTTTCCGGAGTATCGCTCCACACATAAAAATCTCTTTCATTACTGCCTTTCGGGGCGCGGCGCGCTCGCTGAAACCATGCGTGCTGGTCGGAAGTGTGGTTAACAATTAACTCAATAATAACTCGAATTCCGCGCTGGTGCGCTGCTTCCAAAAGCTCTTTAAAGTCGTCTAACGTGCCGTAAATCGGGTTGACGGTGGTATAGTGAGATGTATCGTAGCCGTCGTCTCGGAGCGGCGATGGAAAAAATGGCAGTACCCAAATTGCTGTTACTCCCAAGTTTTGCAGGTAATCCAGTTTTTCTGTGAGTCCCCGAAAGTCGCCGATGCCGTCTGAATTGCTGTCTGCAAAAGCGCGAATTGGTACTTCGTAAATGATCGCGTCTTTGAACCACAAGGGGTCGTTATTTAACATTGAGTTGGGCATAATTTTTATCGGTGATTGGTAATTGGGATTTGGTAATGGCGATTTGGTAATTAGGATTCGTTAGTTAAAATCCAAACTGATAAATCATAACGCATAATTTTGCTGCGATTCGTCATGCTAGCGGCAGAGTTTTAATTGTAATTTATTAACGCAAAACTTATAAGTTCTTAACTAAAAAAATTAAACAATCTATTTTGTTATTGCGGATACAGTTCACAATTCGGATGCTGGTGCTTGCTCAGCACACATCCTATACCAGTGCTTGCTCAGCAAAGCCTAGATTTATCTTAAAGTTCGGTATACCGTACCTTATGGACGGTTTGCACGACCTTACACTGCCTTGACGCTGTTTGTAAATTTCTGTTACATTTATTTACATAAAGCAACAAAAGTTTAAGGAAACAGCAAAAATGACTATTGTAATCGCTCTTTTGATCGTCGGCTGGGTCGCAGCATCATTAATTGGTACTCAAGCATATTTCCTGGGCGAACAGTCCAAGCCCATTCACGATCGCAATTGGAGCAATGAATCTTTTGAACAACTGGCAAAATCGATGACTGGAA
>JAYUGZ010000268.1:0-5001 GCA_043767465.1 Cyanobacteriota bacterium | reverse complement strand
TATCGACTACTACTCTAACTTTTACCTCTCGCTCTGGAGGACTAATGGTCATGAAGACTCTCCTCTCGGTAAGACAAGGAACGAGAACTGAATACTGTATCTGACACTCCCGGCGCTTAATTAGGCGGGGGATTCTCGGTTCACCGACACTGCTTGCACTTTACTCTTTGCAGAGCTAGACGCAGGTACATCGTCTCCCCAAGCATTTTGCTTCAAAGAAGAAGCCAGTTCCCCAGTGTCGCTAACAATGTCCCTGGGTACTGCCAACTCTTCTCGCCTTGAGCCGCCGATCGCCTCCTTGATTCAAGATTGATTCAGGATTGATGCGGCTGCTCCTTTTGAGGGAGTTTTATGAATTATAAGCCTCCTACGAGGAGTATGAATCGCTTGTTAACAATACTTAAAAAACCCTCTATTCTTGATGTAATAAGCTTTTTAATTTCCACAGTCCCTCAAAAAAGTCAAGGGGTATTGCCATTAAGTTTACAAAACTCAAAGATTAGGTAATTGAGAAATACTCATTTATGGAGAGATGTTTAAGAAAACGGCTGTAGGAGTTATTAGTGCGATCGGATTGGTAGCTGGCGCAGCCACCAATCCGGGGCAGAGCGGCCCCCGAATTGCCGATCGGCAATTCCCCAATCCTAAATTCGGTTTTGGGCTATAGTTCCCTATGAGAAGGCTTCTAGGAGTATAGTTGCGTGATTGGCATCAATTGGCAGAGAACGGTTGCAGGTAGGCTGCTGGCATTGTTGGCAGCAGCAGTATTAATTTTCGGTTTAGCAAGCTGTGGGGCGCGCGATCCCTCCATGCCCAAATCTGAGAACAAGAGCGGCTCAGCTACCGCCGAGGTAAAGAGAATCTCAGAGGTTTCTCCCCCAGAAGCCATTCAACAACTGCGTCAGGCTCTCTTAATCTACCAGCCTCAAATAAGTATTTTGAATCCAAAACCTGACGAAGTGCTTCAGGATATAAATGTATCTGTTGAGTTCCAAGTTAAGGACTTCCCCATTTTCAAAGACGCAAACTTGGGCTTGGGCCCCCACCTGCAAGTTTTATTAGACAACCAACCTTATGCAGAAGTTTACGACATCAACGGGCCTGTAACGCTCTCAAACTTAGAACCCGGAACCCATACCCTGCGGGTGTTCGCGGCGAGTCCTTGGGAAGAAAGCTTTAAAAACGAAGCTGCATACGCCCAAACCACCTTTCACGTTTTTAGCAAAACAGAGGACAACAAGCCCGATCGAACATTACCCCTATTAACGTACAACAGCCCCCAGGGCAGCTACGGCGCAGAACCGATCCTGCTAGACTTTTACTTGACAAATGTGCCTTTGCACCATGTGGCCCAAGAAAATTCCCAAGATGACATCCTCGATTGGAAAATTCGAGCCACAGTTAACGGCGAAAGTTTTGCGATCGACCAATGGCAACCTATATATCTTAAAGGATTCAAACCGGGGAAAAACTGGGTACAGCTAGAATTAATCGACGAAGGGGGAAATATCGTCAAAAACGCCTTTAATAATACAGTCAGACTGGTAAATTACCAACCGCAGGGGCAGGATAATCTTTCAAAATTAGTGCGGGGCGAGATAACAGTAGCAGAAACTCGCGGTATAGTCGATCGTACCTACCAAGCCCCCAAGCCCAAACCAACACCAACCCCCGAACCACAACCGACACCTGAATTACAAAAAACACCAGTAGCCGAACCGAGGTTAGATAAAATAGTTGCTCCCGAAGTTGCTCCCGTGCAAATAATAGAACCGAAACCAACAGCAACCCCGCAACTCGAAGCGCCCAAAATTCTCGAACCCATTCAAGTAACAGAACCGACGCCGACAGCAACTCCACAGTTAGAATCACCGAAAGTTGTTGCACCAGTTCCAGTAACAGAACCGACACCGACAGCAACTCCACAGTTAGAATCACCGAAAGTTGTTGCACCAGTTAAAATAATAGAACCGGCACCAACAGCATCTCCGAAAACAGAGAAACAGGAATATAAAGGATACTACAATCGGTTCCGCAACTTTTTGCATCAAGAACCCGAACCTGCTACTTTTTCAGAGCCGCCAACCAAGCCAGAAATAACACAAAAAGCTCCACTACCAAAAGTAGCAGCTCCTGCGATACCAGAACAATCTCCTAATCTTGTACCGCCAGCCCCGCCAGTTGCCGCTGAAACTCCCAGCCAGCCAACCGTCGAATTAGTCATTCCCGAAAAAACAGTTTCCGAACCAGAAAATCAGCCCAAATCCGAACAAAAAGTCGAATTTGAAACCTAACAAAATCTTTCTGTATTTATCTGCGTTCATCCGCGTAAATCTGCCTACATCTGCCGTTAAAAATTAAAGGAAATCCAAAAATGACCTACCTCGAAACAGCAGCCAAATTCTACAGCGATGTTGCCGAAACTCCCCAAATCGGACTTTGCTGCGTCCAAAGCAGCCCCTTGCAACTGCCCGGATTAAAAATTCCCGAACAGATGCAAGAAATGAATTACGGCTGCGGCACAACCGTCCACGCCGCCGAACTTGTCGGCAATCCAGTAGTGCTTTATGTAGGCGTCGGCGGCGGTTTAGAAGCACTGCAATTTGCTTATTTTTCTAGACAAAAGGGAGCGGTTATTGCCGTCGATCCGGTTCCAGCAATGCGAGAAGCTGCGGCACGGAATTTGCAAATTGCCGCACAAGAAAATGATTGGTTTGAGGCTAATTTTGTCGAACTTAGAGCAGGTGATGCTTTTGCGTTGCCGGTGCCGGATGCTTCGGTAGATGTTGTCGCTCAAAATTGTTTATTTAACATCTTTGAACCTGCGGATTTAGCTAAAGCATTAAAAGAGACTTATCGGGTTTTGAAACCGGGCGGCAGATTGTTGATGAGCGATCCGATCGCAACTCGCACCATTCCGCAGCATTTAAAGGAGGACGATCGCCTGCGGGCCTTGTGTTTGTCCGGTGCTCTGACATACGCAGAATACGTTCAACACCTTGTAGACGTAGGCTTTGGCCAAGTGGAAGTGCGGGCGCGCCGTCCTTACCGGCTGCTGGACAAACACAATTATCAATTGGATGCGGATTTGCTGTTAGAAAGCCTTGATTCGGTGTCTTTCAAAGTGCCTATCCCCGATGACGGAGCTTGCATTTTCACTGGCAAGACGGCGATTTATGCGGGCATGGAAGAGTGGTTTGATGACGGAGTAGGTCACGTTTTGCAGCGGGGAGTTCCGGCGGCGGTGTGCGATAAAACGGCTGGGAAGTTGGGGGGATTGATGCCAGATAAGGTGTTGATTACTGATTCGACTTGGCATTATAACGGCGGCGGTTGTTGCTAGGAGAAAAACGGCGGTTGAAACCGCGCCTACACAAAAAAAGTAAACACTCTCCTGTAAGGGCTAAGTCAAGAGTCGGATTGTAAATAATTTGAGCACCGGAATAATATAGAGGACACTCAAGCGTGCCCATTAGTGTCAACTTAAGCCTGAAAGCCTTGATAAATCTCGTTTTTACCCCAGTCCAGATCCCCCTAAATCCCCCTTAAGAAGGGGGACTTTGAGAAGACTCTTGTCCCCCCCTTCTTAAGGGGGGTGCCAGGGAGATCTAGGCTTAATAGTCAAACAGCAGTCTCTGACTGGGTTTAACGTTAAGTTGACACTAATGGGCAGTGCCGTGTCCCTACCGCGATTAATTGTAGGGACACGACTGGCTTGTCGCTGGCTGTGGGTAATATTAATTCCGATGCTACCGGATTTGATATGAAACCCGCCCCGGAGCGGGATAATGAGTCAAGCCTAACCCGATACCCGCTCGCAAGCAACAATATCGTGGTGATTGTCCCATCCTTTTTCTAAATATAATAGTTTGCGCAGATTGGGTAATGCTTCTAAATGCGAATGTACCCAAGCTGAGGAGCTTACAGAAATACCATAATTTGCAGCGCCATCATAATCTTGATAACCGAAACCTTGTCGCTGATAATCATTTAGTAGAGAAGTCACTTTATGTGATGGAAGACCGTAGTTATGACCGTTCTTGAAGCATTCCGCAACATAACGACCGTGTACCGAAAAAACTACAATGCCTCCTTTAGTTAAATGCTCATAAAAAAACTTTAAAAACCCTAACCAATATTTTGAGTCTAAATGAGTTAGTAGAGAACCACACCAAATCAAATCAAACTGACGGTCTATTTTTATTTCTTCAGGCTTCTGCTTTGAGTAAAATGGAATTGCACTAAATAGCTCGGCACAACAATCAACTGCTTTTTTATCTAAGTCGCAGGCCGTAATCTCAGCATTGGGGAAAGCTGCCTTAAAATTCCTCAATACTCTGCCATGTCCGCAAGGAAAATCAAGAATAGCATTCAAGTCTGACTTTGATGCAGCAAGCATGGCTAATTTCACACATTTTAAAGCAGAGTATCCAACTCCATAATAGTGTGCGTCACCATTGGGTACATACATTACATCATCGGGATGAATTTGTTTGATGATGTTAGTTGGTTGCTGTTCAAACAAGTTTTTAAGTTCCTGCATCTTGGGCCTGCCTTTATTGATTAATCTCAAGGTATTATATGTTGAAGCTTGGCACAGGAAAGGACGCTGCTGACAGCAACACAAGTCAATTTCCTGTGGGATGGGCATCCAGCCCGTCCTCAAGGAGCCTGTTAAGACGAGGCAGAGCATCGTGGTAGGTCTTCCCAGGAAGAGCCAGGGGATGAGTGGACAAGTTCGCTATCGTCCCTCGCCCCCGTCTTGTCGCACAGGCATCTGGGCTGTCTCCAAAAACCCTGGTTTAATCAGCTTTTCCCCATCCCGCCAAACTTCTCGCTAAATTAAAGAAGTGTAAAAATCATTCACGCCCCCACCAAGGAGATATCCATGCCCCGCGTCAGAGCACCAGAATTCCCCGGAAACTACCCCTGGTTGAACACCGAGAAACCTTTATCCATTGCATCCTTAAAAGGGCGCGTCGTCCTCCTCGACTTCTGGAC
>JAYUGZ010000267.1:0-5008 GCA_043767465.1 Cyanobacteriota bacterium | reverse complement strand
ACGATGTGACAGAATTTTTGCCAGAAATGGTTTGTACTGGCATTCAACAGTCGAATATGGAACACAGACGCCAGCATTTGGAGCGAATTACGCAGCTTAATTGGTCTGTGGCTAGCAGCAATCCTGAAACATCCTCAATAGATTCTGAACCGAATCTAGATAATTTGTCGAGTTAATCGATCGCACGAAAGCGAATCGAACACACACCTTAGAGATAAAAAATGAAGACTTTACCAAAAGAGCGTCGTTACGAAACTCTGTCCTATTTGCCCCCGCTGACAGACGCCCAAATCGCCAAGCAACTGCAATACATCTTGGATCAAGGCTACATTCCCGGCGTTGAATTCAACGAAACTTCAGCCCCTGAAATGCGCTACTGGACTCTTTGGAAGTTGCCTTTATTTGGTGCTCGCAGCGTCCAAGAAATCATGGCAGAAGTGCAAGCTTGCCGCCAAGAAAATCCTCAGTGCTACATCCGCGTCATGGGTTTTGACAACGTGAAGCAATGCCAAGTGCTGAGCTTCATCGTCCACAAGCCTAACACCAGAGGCTACTAAGCTTTAACAACTCTATTTTGTAGAGAAAAGTTAGCTAAAAATTGAGGCGCGGGAATTCTCCCCGCCTCATTTTTTTTGTGCAGAAGACGGGCGCGGTTGAAACCGCGTCTATACACACAAAACCCACTCCAAGCGGGTTGAAGAGACGGCGGTTGAAACCGCATCTATACACACAAAACCCGAGCTGAGAGGGGTTGAAGATTGGATTGCTAGAGCTTGCAAATAGCTTTGAGAACTTGCAGCAACACAACTGAAGATTCGGGTTCCATCAAACTCAGAAATGGCATTAACTGATAGGTGGGCGGATTTCCACGACGGATATTAACGAACTGATAAAACTCTCCGCTAGTTGCAAGTCCCCAGACTGACTCCTGATATTCTAAACTTTTATAGGCATAAGTTAGCAGTTGGGGCAAACCGGCACGGGGAGCAATTAAACTATTTTTAGATTCTATTACTAAAATCCAAAATGCTATATCAGCGGCGATTTGTTTCTCTTTATTGATTGCTAAGATGTCAAGCCTGCCTGTAATCGTTGTGTCTTCATCTTCTATAGCGATATTAGCAATATTTTCTTCCAGACTCATCTTTAAAGGCGATCGATAAAAGCCTGCCAATCGCATTAAAGGAAAGGTAGTCAGAGCTTGCACTAGCCCTTCAGAGACTCTTTCAAAAGAGAGGTATTCGCGAAAATCGTTGCGAATTTGCACAAGTTCGAGTTGTTCAAACTCGGTGAGTCGTTCTAATGATAAGAAACTTTGGTACGTATCGTTATTAAAGATTTGTTGAAACTTCAAAAAATCACTAACTTCATTGAGCGTTAGATTTTTAGCATTAATAACTGTCATATTTTTAAAACCAATTAAGTCTCTATTGTAATTCTAACATATCTGCAATAGTAGGTTTGTAGTAATGACTTCAGTCCTTAAAACTGAGGCTTAAAGAACTGAAGTCCTTACTACAAGCCTAATCCATTCGCTCAATGACAACTCCGTCAACTATTTCATAACCCCAACTTGAATGTCTGGCTGCAAGTTGTTTAGCCATGTCGTATTCGCCCAAAATACAAAGCTCTATTAACTGCTGAAAACCTAAATTTTTCTCACACTGCAATCTTTCCTGACGCAGCTTTTCTCTTTCTGGATTAGAAGGATTTGGGCGCTCACTTCCCAGCGGATTGATATCGCTAATTTGTTTCATGTTCGCCTCATTAAAAAGGGATAGATTCTACTATTTCACCATCAACTACTTCATAGCCCCATTCCGGGTTGGCAGCGATTTGTTTTTCAACGATAGTTCGACCGAGAGAAGTTTGGTAAGCTTTTTGTAAAAAGGAAATACTCGGGATTTCGTCGGTAATTGGTGGCTGTTGTTGTTCGAGCTTTGGCGGTTCTGCGATCGGTTCAGATGTGGATTGATTGAGGGCAAATTGCGGTGCGATCGCCCCTAATTTCTGCATCACGCTATCCTTGGTGATTTGCGGTTTTTCGTTGAAGGAAGACGGTAAATATGCGGTTTGTACGCCCTGGTTTTTAGCTTTGAGTGCATCGTCAGCAATCCGATCGCACTTTCGCAAAAAACCCTCCCACAAATCCTTCCCCAAAACCGGATTTCTCAAGTCAGCACGAGCCTTAGACACTGCTGCTTCCAGCGGTTCGCCCTTGTGCACGTAATACTGAATTCGCTCCTCCTCAAACGCCGGATAAGGCACTTCCGGCTCGATTTCCCAATCTCGCTTAACTTTCTGACTTTCTCCTAAAGGAATTCCGGCGATAAATTCATCCCAAAAAGTTGAGGTTAAGCCCTTTGTCATGCTATCAATAATTTTAAAAGCCCATCCCGAAGGATTGCCAAATCCTAAATTGCGATCTCTGGCATATTCTTCTAAGGTGCGCTGAAAGTTTTGCAGTTCTTCTTGGGAATTCCAAGGCCCAGTAAATCGGTAATTTGGGTTGACTGTAACGGCTATTTTTTGGCGAGGTTCCCCGAAAAATTTGTCGCTTTTAACTGCATGATTTGGCGGTGAAGTTTCGGGGAATATTTCTACAGGGCGATTATTGTTTTCGCGGCTTGTATGTATTATAATATCGGCAGGATTGCTTCCCCAAAAGTTATTAACTTTTTCCTCAAAAGCGTCAATATCCGCCCAGAGTTCGAGGATTTCAGTGTTGGGATTGGTTGATTTTTCTTTCAGGAGCGATCGCACTTTCAGCAGTTTTATCGCAATTTCTTGTTCTTCGCGATTTAAACCAGTGGCTTGTTCAATTTCGCCGCTGTTAGTTTTCACCCATTCGCCGGATTTGCACTGTTGTGCTTGCCATTGCAATAATTGACAAAGAAAAATACTCGCCGTGACTCCGCCCGTAATTTTGGCTAGTTTGGGATAGTAGATGGCGGGATTTCCGAGATTTCCTAAAAATATTCCTATTTTCATTTTTTATCTTCCTAAGTCCCTTGAATCCTAGGGTGCTCATGGCGCACCTTACCTCGACTAAAGTAGCATTGAAAAAACTTAAGATTTTCTTTAAGCTTCTGTCTATTCCCGACGGAATGGAGATTCTAGAGGAAAGACGGGGATCGTATATGCGATCGCCTGATTGACAGGACTCAGTTAAACGTAATAATAAATCATTTACTGTACCGACCCTCCCAAAATGAATCTAGAACGCCAAGAAGCTTATTTGAACTTGATCGAGCGAGTGCTTACCTGTCCCACCGGCCAAGAACCAGAGGTTTTGAGTTCCTGTTCAGATTTAATTGATGCTGGATTTGTGCAGTTGCTAATCAAGATATCGGCTTCAATGGCCGGCGAAGGTGACACAGATACTGCTAATTTTTTAGTACAACTTGCTCGTTTGCTGGGGAAATCCTTGCGTTTGTCGCCAGATTTGGTGCCGGCTGGGTACAGCAGTGCACAGTGGTAGGGGAAAAGTGCGATCGCCTCGTTATAGCGGTTCTCAAGCGTGGTGAGGATAGCCCATAGCCCTATGCCCACGGAGGCCTATGCCCTATGCCGTTCGCGTACCTGATATGAGAGCTTGAAAGGCTACATATCATGTTTTGATAAATCGCGGCGAATTTAACTGCATCGATGCCTTTACAGTTTATATTCCAGAGGCTCACAAAAATCATTCACCCCAGTTTTAAATACATAAATAATCACCGATGTCACCAAAATCTGCGGGCAAGTTTTGGCGGCGACTAAATCTCTAAATGCTGCATTCAACTGTCCGTTTATCAACTCTTCTTTCACCTCAGATTTGCAGATAGCAACGCGGCATCTTTTTGCCAATCCGTCCAACCAATTTTCAGAAATATTCGGTTCTTGTCCGGCTTGAATTGCTAGAGATATCGCTGCATCTTCGATATTGCCTTCGCAATCTTCGATTTCATCTAGAGCTTTTAGGGCTTCGGGATATTCGGCTAATTGCGATCGAAATTGGGCAATTTCTTGGGAGGTAATAATCACCATAGTATTTTCCTGTGTTCTATGCTGGTAGGGTAAGTTTAGCAGTTAAAGTTGATATTATAGCATTTTTGGGATAAATGGCATTGCCCCCAAAAAATGCAACTGTAGCGAATCTCCAAACCCATACAAAATAACTCATGTAAAATCTAAAATCTAAAATCTAAAATCTAAAATGGTATGAGGTTGGGATTGGGCGATTCACAGGGATAGCTGCGGCGCCTACTTAATTACATTTTTAACTCATATTTGGGACTTTCGCTGTCAGGACTGATGTTAAAATTGACAGAAAGCTCTGCTAAAATAGATTTGCAGGACTCATCTTTCTCAGGAGTTAGGAAAAATGACAACAGTTACTCTAAACTTAGATACTGTCGAACTAACAGATGAACAGTTTTACCGTTTGTGCCAGATGAATCGAGATTGGCAATTTGAACGGACATCGAAAGGAGAAATCATCATTATGTCACCAGTAGGCGGAGTAAGCGGCAATCGAGAAGCCGATTTGATTGGCTTAGTTTGGCTGTGGAATTACCAAACCCAGCTAGGGAGAGTGTTTAGTTCTTCAACAATTTTTCGGCTACCGAATAACGGAGACCGTTCTCCCGATGCGGCTTGGGTTAGCTTAGAAAGATGGTCTGCTTTGACAGCAGAACAACAAGAAAAATTCCCGCCAATTTGTCCTGACTTTGTAATAGAATTGCGATCGCGCACAGACCCGCTGCGCCCGCTTCTGGAGAAAATGCAGGAGTATCTCAACAGCGGTTTGCGCTTGGGTTGGTTAGTTAATCCTCAAGACCAACAAGTAGAAATTTATCGCCCTAATCGCGATGTAGAGATTTTACAATTTCCTGTGAGTTTATCGGGAGAAGATGTTTTGCCCGGATTTGTTTTGAATTTCCCGATTTAATTTTATATAAAATGTTTGTAGTGAGGACTTTAGTCCTCTTCCAAATCAGAGGACTAAAGTCCTCACTACAAACCT
>JAYUGZ010000266.1:0-12597 GCA_043767465.1 Cyanobacteriota bacterium | reverse complement strand
CTAGCATTGTAATGATGTACGAAGCGCCAAATTGCAGCAATATGATTTTCTAATTTTTTAGAGAAGGCTAAGCTCTTTCTTACCAGTCGAGACACTCGTTGTCGAATAGTACAGTTGAAGCGCTCGATATAGCTAGTAAAACCACTATCTTTATCTACGCTTTGATGACGTTTGCTGGGCAATACAGAATCATAAGCAAAAAACGTGGTCGGTATAAATTACTGCACATTGACGGTACACTGGTGGCATTGAATTCCATAGATATTGAGCCGATACTGCGCTACGATCTCCAATATGTACACCAACAATTTCCCTAGTCTGGGCATCCAATGCCAGCCAGACCCACTGCTGATTTCCTTTACTATCAACGAATGACCATAACTCATCCATCTGAACATTCAAGCGCTTTTTTTCTTTGGGAGTCACTTCCACTTGCTTCTTAACAGCAGCCGCTTGGCTATTAACGTATCGCTGCACTGTATCTTCTGACATTTGAAGTACCCGAGCAATTCCTGCCTGAGAAATACGTTCAAGTAGCATCCGTGACATTAACTCTTTTTGTTCTTCTGTAATAGGCTTCCATGCAGGATTTAAAACAAATTGACGACCACATTCTCGACATTTAAAATTTTGTTTGCCATGCCGAGTTTTACCGTTCCGACTAACTTCTTTTGAGCCACAATTAGGACAATGGGGAATCTCTACTGTCATATCACACTATGGTAAACAATTCTCTCTAATAGTAACTTGCTCGATCCTTTCCTTCAGGGGACTACCGACCCAATAAGCATCAGGGTTAAAAGTCGTAGATTCTCCCCTAGTAGAAATAAGCTCCAGAGGCTTGTTCTCAGCGCGAATATCTCTAGTATAAAAAGCCGCACAAAGTCCAGGTAAATCAGTACCAGGAGGGACATTGCCCATACCGTAAGCCGCAGAAATCATCTCTTTTGATTCTGTCTGAATCATTTGAAACGTACACCAAGTATAAACAGGAGGCGCAGGCGGTGCGGTTGCTAAATAAATCGGCAAAATCATATTAGTCACCAAATATAAATTTAATACCAAGACCCATAATCACAAAAGGACGCAAAGCGTTAACAATCATGCCAGGCAAGCATATCTTATCAAAATTCAATCCAGAATTAATCTGAAAGCAGCCATCACCCACAGAATTTAAAAAAGCTTGCTCAGTAGGGTTGGGCATCGCGATATCAATCGGAAACTTTTGAACCATCTGGGAACCCAAGCCCACAGGCGCCGAAGATGCGGGACAAACCAAATCAGAAGCCACTGCTGCAAAAGTTTGCTGAAACAATATAAAAAAAATCCCAGCAGCGGTCACGCCAAGAAATCTGGCGTTATCAATCAAGCTTCGATGACGCGGCTTCATACGCAATTTACCAGCAGCAAGTACCGATCGCATAAATTTATCGTATTTTTCAGAACCCATAAATTCTTCCAACATTGCATAAGTTGCGCTGTGCTTCTGAATCAGAAGTGTTGAACGCTTATTGATAGGATCCTGAAAATAGACACACGAATCCTATAAACTGCTGATTTCAGCATTTAAAAACAAGTTCCTTAAACCAGTGAATATAGCTGATTTTGTCACACATAAAAGCCTGTAAATATCGTAACTTGTCTAACAGTTTGTTCCCAATTATATCAGGGACTTCAACCAACTGAAGCAACAAATAACAAATTAAACAGGCATAGATTTGTATCCTAATTCCATTGGTATTTTTAGTAATTATACGAGCCAATTTTAAATGCATTTTTAAGAATTTCCACAGCAATTCAATCTGCCATCGTCTTCGATAAATTTCTCCAATTTCGACCTTAGTGTATGCTAATTCTCCTGATTCAGGCAAATTAGTCACAAACCTAAATTCACTCCGTGTTTCTAAATCCGAAAAAGTTACTAATCTTACTTGGACTTTTCGTTGACCGCTCCACACTTCACAAGTTCCATCCTCCTTAATGTTGATAGTAGAATTGTTCTTAATTCGTAGTACAAAATATTGATTTTCTTTTTCGAGCAATGCTTGAACGCGTTCAGAGCTAGAAAAACCTCTATCCATTATGGCAACTGCATTTTGAGGTGTGGCTGCTATGGTTTTATCTCCATACTGACTGTCATGACCTTGGCCAAAATGAATGTGTACTCCATCAATCGTTCCCGTTCATTGTCCGTTCCAGCAAATAATTTTACTTGATGGTATTCCTGTTGCCATAGTAATTTACTTGTTAAGGTGACTATCGTTGAATTTAATGCGAATAAACTCATCCTATCTTTATTGATTAATTGACGTTTTACATCCGCTTGCAATCTTTCAAAGATTTTTACAAAAACACCAATATCTCTATGTTTACTAGCCTTTGAAAACGTTGATATATCTAGGGAAATATCTCGGTTGTTTAAACGGCAAAATAGCGAACGCATAGTATCGAGACTTTGGTCAAAACTAAACCCTAGCCAGCAGGAAACAAATGTGAAGCTATCTAAAACAGGATAATCATCTTTGGGTAAATGGGCGAGATACCGTTTAACAATTTTGGGGAAGTTAGAAAATAGCATTTTAGTTGATTGTCAATAATTTATAACTCTGCAATTATACATTGCTCTGCCAATTTTTGCAATCTTTTCCTATCATTCAACACTTCTGCTTCTACCCAATCCACATAGCAGGATTGGCAGCACTAAAAACAACTATCTAAAGACTGGGGATTCATGGTAGCCGGGCTTTTGTAAAAAACCCGGCTTTTTGTTGGATGAATTGTAATTTTATGGTACTCGCACAACCGCAGTTAAATAGGTTTGTAGTCCGGACTGAATTCCTCGGTTTTTTGAATTGCTCTGGCTGGGTGGGAGTAGGTTTATTTCGATTGTGGGTGGGAACTAAAGATTATTGTTGAAACTTGGCCCTAGCTTTTTCGCAATTACCAGAAAGAATTGGTTTAAAGCCTCCACCCTTTTAGGGCTCAATTAAAATCAGACTATTCATTACTCCAATCCTCGGACTTATGATTGTCAAGTGTTGTTAACTGTCAACTGTCAACTGTCCCAGGTCAACTGTCAACTGAATGAACAAATCTTCAGGCTCGTCCCGATCGCCAAAAAAAACTTAGTATTACGGCGTAGCGCGAGTTATACTCCTACTGGAAAGACTGCGACTGCCCAAAAATCCCGAAATCAAAGTTTATGAGCAACACTTCCCCCCCTGAATTAGCCGCCAACAACCCGGAAACAAAAAAACTCAGCTTCTCCACAAAACTAGCTTACGGTGCGGGAGACCTCGGCCCCGCAATTACTGCGAATGTTCTGGTATTTTTCCTGCTGTTTTTCTTTACCAACGTCGCAGGTTTGGGTGCGGGAACTGCAAGCAACATTTTGCTGATCGGTAAGGTTTGGGATGCCATAAATGACCCGATTGTGGGGGTTTTGAGCGATCGCACCTCTCACCCCTGGGGCCGCCGCTATCCTTGGATGGTATACGGCGCAATTCCTTTCGGCATCTTCTTCTTTTTGCAGTGGATTGTTCCCAGCAAAGATCCCACGATATTATTTTGGTACTATGTGGCGATCGGCATTTTGTTTAACACCGCCTACACCGCCGTCAACCTGCCTTACACCGCCCTCACCCCAGAATTAACCCAAGACTACAACGAACGCACTAGCCTTAACAGTTTCCGCTTTACTTTCTCGATCGGCGGCAGTATTTTGTCATTAATTATCGCGCAAATTATCTTTGCCATAGTTAAAGACGACACTCAAAAATATTTAATATTAGGCGCACTCTGTGCAGTAATTTCAGTATTGCCTTTGTACTGGTGCTTTTTCGGAACCCGCAAACACGTCCTCGCTCAATTGCAAGCAAATCCAGTAGACGAGAGTTCAACATCGCTGCCGATAGGAGAACAGTTGCGGATTGCCTTTAACAATCGCCCTTTTTTGTACGTAATTGGAATTTATCTCTGTTCTTGGCTGGGAGTGCAATTAACTGCTTCGATTTTGCCCTATTTTGTGATCAACTGGATGAATCTGCCGCCAGCAACTTTCACCCAAACTGCGATCGCAGTTCAAGGTACTGCACTCGCCATGTTAACTGTTTGGAGTAAAGTCAGCGAGCGATACGGCAAAAAAGCTGTTTATTTTATGGGCATGAGTTTGTGGATTATCGCCCAAGCTGGACTGTTTTTCCTGCAACCGGGACAAGTAGTCCAGATGTACCTGCTAGCTGTGATGGCAGGTGTCGGAGTTTCTACTGCTTATCTCATACCTTGGTCGATGATACCGGATGTGATTGAACTCGACGAACTCCAAACAGGCGAAAGACGCGAAGGCGTGTTCTATTCGTTTATGGTGTTGCTGCAAAAAATTGGTTTGGCGATCGGTTTGTGGTTGGTAGGCCAAGCATTAGAACAAGCTGGATTTCTCGCCACTGTTCAGGGACAGGCTGCGCCTGTACAGCCGAATTCTGCGCTGTTTGCGATTCGAGTTGCGATCGGGCCGCTGCCCACAATCGCTTTAATTTGCGGCATGATTCTCACCTATTTCTATCCGATTACCCGCGAAGTTCATGCAGAAATATTGTTGAAACTTCGAGAAAAGAAAGCACAAAATCAGTAAGCTGTCATCAGTAGTGGGTAATTAGTAAACTCACAAAATAACAATTACCACAAAGAATTGGTTTAAAGCCTGAACCCTTTTAGGCAGATTAAAATCAGACTATTCATTACTCCAATCCTCGAACTTATGATTGTCAAGTGCCCTCATCCCTTCGGCTTCATCAAGGCTCCCCTCGCCGGAGCTTGGGGCAAGACGCTTTTCGGCCAAGCTGTCAACTGTCAACTGTCAACTGAAGAACAGCTCATCCGGGCGAGAGCCAGAGAAATTGTCGCATCAGTCGCCAACTATTACGATTATTTTACGAACGTGTCATTCACCTCTTTCATCGGTTTTTCCAAAAAAAAACAGCCCGTGGCGCGTTTCCCGCTAGTATTGCTATAGCTCGATCGTCCTCGGATGGCGCATCACACCGATGGTTTGAGTAAGAGTCGAAGCGCCCAGAAACCCGGTGTTTCTCCGACACAACATCACATCGCCCAGCGCCATCAGCCCCGTAGAAAAACCCAGAAGGCTGGAGTTTTTCCAGTAATGGATCGAGTTTGACCTCACAATTTATTAATTTTCATGTCATTTGCTTACCATTGAGAGTAGTTTGTGATATTTTTGAAAAAGCCAGGGTTTATATACACTTCAGCCACAATCAGGCGCGTCAAAAAGTTTATAATTAACAGAAGAGACAGATTTTTATGGGAAATTGATTAGATTATTTGCTGTTCCAAAAATCTGCCCAATGGTGTTAATTATTATCTCTACCTGGAAAATGCAAAATTTTTTAGCCTCTCAGTTCGCGGGTAAGTTAATAGCTACTACTGCCGTTGACCGCGAACTGAAAAATGGCAGGAGCGATCGGGTAAACCGCAACGCGATCGGCATCTGAGAGCTGAGAGCAAATTGTCAAATTTTGGTAAAGTTATGGCGCCACCTGCTGCGAAGCTCAGGGACACCCGAAAAAGCTAGCCGCGCCGCCCAGAAACCCTCAATACAAGCACAACACAGCAGACAAAAATGCAGTCGGATACAACTCTCTCTTCAGCTAGTAAAAAAACTTTTCTCGCCGACAAAACATCAAAAATTAATTATTTTTGTATACTATGTAAAAATAGTGAGAACTATTAGAAGGAAGTCGAACCGACCAACCCCGAATATCCTGTGATATCCTGAAGTCACTGGTGAAAGTATCAACCAGAAGGCTCGCAGAAGTGAGCTAATTTTACCAAAAAAATATCCCAGAGGTCAACATGGAAACAGAACATGACGCTCATATCGTACCCATTAGCAACCAGAGCCGACAGGTGCAGCAATTTTCTGTTGACGAGGGAGAAGAGTTAAGCGCCCCGCCTCAGAAAGGATTGAATCTCAAGCCGCTGTTTAGAACTTTTCAGCGACAAGCCCTAGTTATTATTGGGATTATCGCTCTAGCAGGCGGTGGAGTTTATTTTCAGATCAAGCAAGGCAAGAAAACATATCAAGGCGATTTTCGGATGCTAGTGGAACCCGTGACAACGGAGGCAAGACTTACCGACGCATCTGCCCTCGCTAATCGCGGCGAGGGGGGGGCGGTGCCTAATCGAGAGTTTTTTAGTTTGGACTATGCAACTCAACTTCAAATTCTCCAAAGTCCTCAGATGCTGTCGGCTATTGCTAAACAAGTCCAAAAAAAATATCCAGAAATGACCGAGGAACTTCTTAAAAAAGGATTAGTCGTGTTGCGCCTCGGAGACAATGAGATTACACAAACTAAAATTTTGGAAGTTCGGTTCCTGGGGCAAGACCCTACATTAGTTGAGTTCGTTTTACAAGAAACTAAAAAGAAATATTTAAAGTACAGCCTTGACGAACGCAAGACTCGCATTGGTCAAGGTGTTAATTTTATTGAAAACCAGCTTCCGGGACTCAACAAGCGCGTCAATGACCTGAAGTCGGAGTTACAGGTGATACAGCAGCAGCAAAAGATTACCGATCCTAAGGAACAAGGTGCGCAATTGATCGTGCAAGTTCGCACAGTAGAAACTTTAGAGTTAGAAACTCAAAGGCTGCTGCAAGAACAGAAAACGCTGTACGCTAACTTGCAAAAACAATTAGATTTTACACCAAATGAAGCTATTGCCGCTTCAGCTTTAAGCGAAGAACCTCAATATAAAGAGTTGCTGACCAAGGTTAAGGAAGTAGAAGGTCAGATTGCTGTAGAAACAGCTCGTTTTAAATCTGCTAACCCGATAGTGGAAGCTTTAGAGCGCAAGCGGGCAAATTTAGTAGCTTTGCTCAACCAGCAAACTGAGCGAATTTTGGGGCAAAATTTAGTAGGCACGGCAGCCAATTCTAAAGTTCAGAATTTTCAAAATTCGATTCGCATCGGCTTGATTAAACAATTGGTTGATACTGCTAACCAAGTTCAAGTTTTAGAAGCTCGCAGTCAGGCGATCGCCAAAACTAAAGATAATTTGACCCGACAAGCCAGAGAATTCCCCACCATAGCCCGCCGCTACAACGAACTGCAACAGCAATTAGACATAGCCTCCCGCAGCCGCGATCAACTTTTAACTCAGCGGGAAACTCTGCGCGTCCAAGCAGCCCAAAGCCAAGTACCTTGGGAAATAATTTCCGAACCCCAGATACCGCGAGAGCCTAAAAACAACAAACCGATTCCAGTTGCCTCGAAAAATGCTAACAAATTTTTCATGGCAATTTTGGGGGGGCTCGCGTTGGGCCTGGCAACAGCTATTATCATTGAAAAGTTCCGCAATATTTTCTACTGTGCTGATGATGTTAAAGATGCGTTTGATCCGCCTTTATTGGGAGTAATTCCTCGTGACAAAAATGCTAAACAATTTCCGCCTTCTATTGCTAATGCCTATGCTTATCTTGAAGGAAAAGAAGGGAATAAAAAAATTGCTTCGGAATTTATAGAAGCTTTTGACTCTCTTTATACTAATATTCGCTTTCTTTCTTCAAATCGAACGATTAGCTCTTTGGCAGTTGGTTCGGCTACCGCTGGCGAAGGCAAATCTACGGTTGCTTTAAACTTAGCTCACGTGGCAGCGCTGGCGGGTCAGCGAGTGCTGTTGGTAGATGCCGATTTGCATTCGCCCAGCCTGCACTTGCTGTTGGAACTGCCTAATGTCAAGGGATTGAGCAATTTGCTCGAAAATAAACACGAACCCAATGAAATTATCCAGCGATCGCATTTAGCAGATAATCTTTTTGTATTAACTGCCGGTCTTCCGATTCCTGGTACTGCTAGACGGCTTGCCTCATCTGGGATGCAGTATTTAATGGATGAACTCCACGCAACATTTGACTTAGTGATCTACGATACGCCGCCGCTGGCTGACAGTAAAGATGCGAATTTTTTAGCGGCGCGCACAGATGGGATACTGATGGTTGTAGCAGTTCGCCAGGTCAAGTTTTCGGTAGTCAAAAAAGTTTTCGGTCAATTAGAAAATTTTGGCATACCCTGCTTGGGCACAGTTGCCAATCACGCCACTAAAGGCAAGAAGTATCAAGCATCTCAATCATCAGTTGTGGCAGATAAAAATGAATATTTGAATTTGGCACCAGTAGAGTCTGGCATCCGCAAACTAGCTCCCAAAAAAGAGTGATATCATGTCCGAAAAGGACGACCACAATCAGATTGGTTTGTAGTGAGGACTCTTCGTCTTCACTACAAACCTTTACAGATTGCGGTTAATTGACCTGGCGTGGTATGAGAGTAAAAAAGATGACCTCACCCCAAAATTTAGATTAAGGTTCAATCTCCCAGATTTATCTGTGGAGTAAATCTAAAATCGAAAATGGAAAATCTAAAATAAACTGACGGCGGACTAATTTTCATCGGTCTGGGTGGGAAATGTGACGGTAAAATTAGTCCAGCCATTGCTGCTTTCAACCTCAATTTTTCCTTGCAACTGTTCCACAAGTTTTTGAACCAAAGCTAAACCCAAACCTGTACCTCCTTGTTTCCAGGGATCGGCGTTGGGAACGCGATAAAATTTCTCAAAAATTCGAGGCAATTCCTCTGTCGAAATGGACGATTGATTGCTGAGTGTAAATTGGATGGAGGAAGCCTGAACACTTGCTTGTCGCGGATTTTTCCCTTGTCTTCCATCTTCTATTTCTCCATTTTTGCACTCTACCCTGAGAGAGATTTCGCCATTATTGGCAGTATATTTGCAGGCATTATTCAGGAGTTCTGCTAAAATTCGTCCCAAACTAGCGCGGTTGGAAGAGATAGTGGGGAGGTGGCGATCGCACTTTACTTGCAAATGCTGGTGGCGGTTGTGGGCGCGGGTGTAAAACGGCTCGATAATCGTAGGCAGCCAGACTTCTAAGTTTACTGGTTCGAGGTCGATCGGACAAGTTGCTGCTTCGAGCCGCTGCAAATCGAGTAAAGCATTAATCAAATCGGTTTCTCTAGTACATTCTGTTTCTAAAATTTCTAAATAAATCTGGCGCCGCTCTGGTGTGGGAGAAATTTTCAGCATATGAATTGCCATTTTCATATTAGCTAAAGGAGTGCGCAGTTCGTGAGAAACTGTGCTGAGAAATTCATCTTTGAGAACGTTTAAATGCTGGAGTTCCTGAACTTTTTGCTGCAATTCGGCGGTGCGTTCTTGGACTTGGCGTTCGAGGTCGGTGTTGAGATTTTGGACTTGCTGGTAGAGTTGGGCTTGCTGAATGGCGATCGCGATTTGAGTTGCCAGTTGCAGCAGCAAATCCAATTCCGAAGCCTGCCACTGCCGAGATTTGGCACACTGATGGACGCACATCATCCCCCACAAATGGCTGTCTTGCAAAATTGGTACAATCAAATAAGCTTTGATTTGCGCTTGCTGGAAGCGCGCATATTTTTCGGCACTCAAACTAGCTTGGTCGATGTCTGGGACGGCATAAATCTCCTGTTCCATCGCAAATGCAGATTCTTGCCAAATATTATCTGGCATGATTTCTCCCAAGATAGAAGACCACTTGGGGGCAACTGATTCTGCCACATAAATCCCGAAATTGCTCGACTCCCAACGCACGATTGCTACTCTGTCGGCGTGCAAAACTTGCCGGACTTCATCGACGCTGGCGTGGAGAATTTCTTCGAGGTTTAAGGAGTGGTGAATCCGCAAGGAAATTTGAGTTAACAGCCGATCGCGCTGCACCTGTTCGTGAAGTTTGGCAGTCCGTTCGCGCACCTGCTCTTCCAATTTGGCATTGCGGCTTTGCAGCAGTTCCAATTTTTCCGATTGCAGTTGATAAACCGACTGCTGCAACTGTTTGACAACTCGGTACATTTCTGTGGGATCGAGGACTCTGAGCAAGCTGGTTTGAGTGATAATTCCCAACAGTTCGCCGCGCGCCCCGCACACGATCAACCGCTGCACTTGTTGCTGCTGCATTTGTTTGTGCGCCGTCCACAGTGAATCGGAAGGTTGTAGAAATTGCAGGGGAGTTCTCATGACTTTTTGAGCTGGGGTTTGCTCGAAATTTAGTTCGAGAAACAGTGCCTGCACGATGTCGTATTCGGTAATAATTCCCAGAGGTTGCTGAAAGGAATATTGAAAAATGGAGGTATAGTCATCTTTGGGCTTCTCCATTGTCAATTCTTTATTTTTTGTAATGACTACGCAACTGACTTGATGCTCTGACATCAGTTCGGCTATGCTGAGGAGCGAGCTGGTGTGAGGCGCTGTAATTGGCGTAGTCATCAATTCTGCTACCCGCCGCAATTTGAGAATGTTGGAAGGCTGCAATACTTGGCGAATTCTTTCCCGCGTCAGCACTCCTACCAAGTGGCGAAATTGATTGACGATCGGCAAATAGCGAATTCGGTGCTGGCGAAATAAGGATAAAGCGGTAAACACGTCTTGCTCGTCGGATTCTGTGAGGGAAACCGACACCGGAGACATGACTTCGGAAATTGGTATTTTGTGCAGAGCTACTTTTTGCTGGCTGTCTATTTTACCAGAAGCGATCAGCCTCACTAAGTCGGCGGGAGTCAGTATGCCGATCAGCAGCCCGCGGCTGGGGTTGTCGGATAAGTTGCCTGTGGTAATAGTCTGCTGGTTTTGCACGACGAGCACGCAGCGCGCCCGCACCTTGTCCGGCGCGGTTGTTTCGCCCGTCGCTCCCCGGTCTGCGGGTGCAGGTGTTTTGACTAGGGGACAACTGTTTTGCAACTGACTCATTAGGGCGATCGCCACTGCTAAGGAAGTTTCTGGCCCGGCAGTTAGGGGGTAGCGGTCGATCGCTTGTTCTAAAGCTGAAGAGTAAAAGGGTGGGTGATAAAAGGGCATGGTTAATTGCAGGTTGTCGGAGGGCGGAAGCGCGATCGGGCCAAGCCTTAAGGAACGGCCCAAACACCTCGCCTGTGCTTCGGATTTAAATAATAGACTTTCTAATTTATTATTTCCACGCAATCTGAGCTTTAGATTAATCGTCTCACTAATCCGCAATCTCACTCATCGCAAATACCCAGGGCGGTTTTTACTGCCTGCTTTTTTTCCTGAGACTCCCCTATAATCAAAATAACCCGAATGTAAAGTTTTACTACAAGATTTACCATAATGACAATTTTAAGCTTAGAGCAAATTGCAGCCAAGTTAGAAAGCGAAAATTCAGCCGATCGCATGGTGGCTTTGGCTAACTTGCGAAACGTACCAGCAGCAGAGGCGGTACCTTTGATTAAAAAGGTGTTGAATGACGAAAGTTTGCAAGTGCGATCGATGGCTGTGTTTGCTCTCGGGGTCAAACCGACAGCAGAGTGCTATCCCATTCTAGTCAAATTGCTAGAAACTGACCCGGATTACGGCATTCGCGCTGATGCTGCGGGTGCTTTAGGCTATCTGGAAGATATCAGAGCTTTGGAGGCTTTGGTGCGGGCTTTTTACGAAGATACTCAATGGTTGGTGCGCTTCAGTGCGGCTGTTTCTCTGGGAAATCTCAAAGATCCCCGGGCTCGCGACGTGTTGCTGAAAGCTCTCGAATGCGAGCAAGTGGTGATCCAGCAGGCGGCGATTTCGGCTTTGGGGGAAATTAAGGACATTGGTGCGATCGATCGCATCCTCAACTTTGCTCAGTCAGAAGATTGGCTGACGCGGCAGAGACTGGCTGAAGCTTTGGGTCATTTGCCGAGTGTCAAGAGCATTTCGGCTTTAAAATACTTAGAAAAAGACAGAAATGCCCAAGTTTCTCAAGCGGCAACAATTTCTCTCGATCGTTTAGAGAAAGCAGAGCAATAATAGATACCGATACTTTTTTCAAAAGCCACCGAGGAGACTGCATTGCCCATTTAAGCTGCTCACCCGCCAGTCCTCCCGCTCACCCACCAGTCCGCCAGGGACTGAAGTCCCTGTCTAATAGCTCAAGTCCTCTTAAGAGGACTAATGAGTTGAAAATTCTTTTTTTTAGTCCTCTCTTTCTTAACTAATAAATTCTTCAGTCCTCTTTGAGAGGACTTTAGCTATTAGCCAGGGGTTTAAACCCCTGGCGGACTAACGGGCGGACTGAAGGACTTGGCAGACCCAAATCTTAAGTTTGTACTAATGGGGATTAGCGCCTAAAGTGATATGATGACTTCCATTGTTAGCTTCTTAAAAATATTTAATTTCTCGGGAGACGGAGTTAAATGCCCTACAGCCAATTTAGCGTTGAACAAATTAAGACAAATTTTGGCATAACCTTGACTAGAACGGTTAACTTGTTTGCCGACATTCCCGAAATAGAACCCAGCACTTTTTTGCAAGAAACTTTGCAATTTAATCTGCCTTTAGCACTAGAGATTAATTCCGAAAAAGCCCGCTCCGAGTTAATTGTCGTGCCGATATTAGTTGAAATTAAAAAACGGCTGCCGGAACGGATGAGTTTATTTTCAGGTCGAGAATTCAATGTAGACGCTGCTAGGGGTTTGAGCGGTTATTGCGATTTTCTGATTAGCCGATCGCCCGAACAGCTAGTTATTGAATCCCCAGTCATCGCTTTGG
>JAYUGZ010000265.1:0-1988 GCA_043767465.1 Cyanobacteriota bacterium | reverse complement strand
CGTTTCCCTACAATTAATCGGGGTAGGGAAACGGCACTGCCGTCTCCTCTATATCTATTCCGGCGCAGCCGGAATAGATATCACAACCAATTACCAACCAAAATATACGTGCCCCAAATATTAGGCGCAGGATATCTTTCAAACAGCGATTGCTGTGCAATATGCAGCGCTTTTGCCCTCGTCATTCCGGGTTTCGACAGTTCATCATAAAACTTTAACATCAGTTCCGTATTCGGTGCATCCCGCGCTTCCCACAACGTTGACAAAGTGCTGCGAGCACCCGCACGGACGGCAATTCCCGCAAGCCCTAAAACTGCCCTGTTGTCTCCTGCTGCTGTTTGACAAGCACTCAAAACTAGCAGTTCAATGTTATTCGATCGATCTTCATTTTTAGTTTCGATTAAGTTGGCGATATCTTGACCTTTGAGAAGTTGTTTGTAAGCCACAATATAAGTCCCATCGGGATCGGAACTGAATTCGCCGTGAGTCTTGAGATGCACTGCTGAAAAGTTGCCTGTTTGCAGGTAATTTTGAATGTTGGCTTTGGTAAAATTTGTGTCTAGCAAAGGTTTACTGGCGGGAACTTTCTTGGCAATTCCTTCTAATTCATCTCGGAGTTTATGGATAGTTTCAAAGTTTTTACCGTCAATATTTTGCGGTTCACCGATGCCGCCGACGAAGACTTTTAGTTTTTTTGCTAGCGGTTGAGGTGCAAAAAGTTCGAGGCTGGGCGAAATGCCGATCGCATATTTATCTTCTACTAAATACTTCTCGGTTTTCGCGTTGTAAAGCACTGTCATCGGTATGTTCCGCAGATTCCCATCCAGGACAAATACTAATGTTTCAATTTGAGGGTTTTGCTTGAGTTGCGGTTCTAGTGGCTCAATCAACCATTTGTATAGTTTCTGCGATTCAGCTATTACCTTGGGGGTTTTTCCTCGTTCTCTCAAGTTTCCTTGCAAGTTGTGGATTGCAGTTTCTAGGGTTTTTCTAGAAACGGGAGTTTCGTAATATGCCAGCGGCTGTCCGGCAAGTTCGAGAATGATTGCTATTCTGTTTTCTAGAATAATTGGATAAATCAAGGCAGCTTGCTTGTTAGCTATACGATCGATTGGCAATGAAAGTGAAACACTACACCGCAGAAAGTTTTCGATTTCTGCTAGTTGCAGCGCGTCTATTTGTTTGATTGCTTGTTCGAGATTTGCTGAACTTGGTTGAGTGTTTCCCTCGGTTGTCAAGAGTAAATCTACGAGTTCGCGGTAAACTGGTTCGGCGTTGTCTCGGAAGGAAAACTGCACGTCTGGATTGACGGCAATTAAATCTTTTCGCAGCGATTGGAGGGTTTGAACTGATGCTTGATACGCAGCGATCGCACTTTTTGCATCTCCCTTGCTTTTCACCGTCAATCTTCCCAATTGCCACTGCCATTTATAGGCAAGATCCGCTGCTTGGATCGACTGTGCAATGCCCAAAGCTCGATCGGTTAATTGTCTGGCCTCGGATATCTGCCCGGTTATTTCGTACACTTCGCCAAGACTCCCTTTCGCATAGGATTCTGCCCGCAAATTGCCTAATTTCTTAGCATCATTGGCCGCAGTTGCCAACAGTTGAGCAACATAAATTAATGCTGGTGGTTCGACATTTTTGCGTGGGGATTGGACAGCGCAGCGGTTGACTGCGGGCGGGAAAGGCCATTTCATCGTATCGATGTGGGGCTCAATGACTTGCACTGTCAAGCAACCGAGACTTTCGGCAAAGTTGATGCGATCGTAAATCGATTGTGTACTGGCGGGCAAATTGTCAATTTTTGACTTGATTTCTTGCCACAAATTGCCGATATCTGACTCGGGGAAATTGCTCACCAGCAGGCTCAGTTTATTTAATTTAGCTTGTAAGTAGGTAGGCGGGAAAAAACCAATCTATGTAACAAAACATTAAGTTACCTAATTGGAGTTAAACTTAAGACGTTGCGTAGTGTAATTTCCCCT
>JAYUGZ010000264.1:0-1990 GCA_043767465.1 Cyanobacteriota bacterium | reverse complement strand
GCGATTTGGATCGATCGACATTCAACTCATCGCGCGATTGGGCACAGTAATATTAGCGCGATTTGCGATCGTCCGGGCGATCGGGCTTAGATTATTTCTGGAGCGGTTTTGCCGTCACCAACTCATCAATCCTCAGAGAATTCAGCTTAATATTCAACTAATTATTGCTATTGCGGTTCTCAAAAAAGTGAGGATAGCCCATAGCCCTATGCCCATAGCCCTATGCCGGATAGTACCTCCTCTTTCTGAGAAAGGCTATAATCTTTAATCTGTTTGTTGTAGAATACGGCACAGCGGCTTAAGTAATTATACCAGTTTAATTGACAAAAATCAAAATGAATAGTGTCTTTTCTCCCCTCCAACAGTTTCTAATTACTTGGTTGCTAGTGTTAGTGACTGGATGGTTTACCCTGACTGCTATCAATTATGTTGGGGAACTGGTCAGCATTTTAGTAACAGCGGGACTGATTGCATTTTTATTAAATTATGCAGTCATCAGACTCCAAGTATTTTTGCCGCGGGGAGTAGCTGCGGCGCTGGTTTATTTGATGGCGGGTGTAGTAGTAGCAGTCATCGGTTTAACTATTGTACCGCCGGTGTTCAGCCAAGCGAGGCAGTTGGGGGTGAGGTTCCCGGACTTGCTGGAGTCGGCGCGACAGCAGTTAGGGGAATTTCAAGTCTGGAGTGCCGATCGCAATTTGCCATTTGACGTGCAAATATTAGAACAGCAACTGTCAGCGAAAGTCCAGGAGCAAGTACAGGCGATCGCAGGTACAAGTTTAGGCTTAGTTGTCGGCACTGTCAACTGGTTTCTCGACTTAATTTTTATCCTGGTAATTTCATTTTATATGCTCCTCGATGGTCAAAGAGTGTGGCAGGGTTTGACCAGCATTTTTTCGCCGGATATTCGCTATGTTTTAACCGATACTTTGCAGCGAAATCTCCAGCGATTTGTATCGGGACAGTTATTGCTGGGACTATTTATGGCTATCTCGCTAACTCTGGCTTTTTGGTGGTTGCAAGTGCCGTTTTTTCTGTTGTTTGCCGTGTTTATCGGATTGACAGAAATAATTCCGTTTATCGGAGCCACGCTGGGCATTGGAGCAGTTAGTATAATTGTAGCATTTATCGATTGGTGGCTGGCGCTGCAAGTGTTGGCAATTGCGATCGGTCTCCAGCAAATCAAGGATAATTTAGTAGCACCCCGAATCATGGGCAATCTCACCGGATTGAGCCCGGTCATTAT
Source organism: Cyanobacteriota bacterium (assembly GCA_043767465.1). Taxonomy (GTDB): domain Bacteria; phylum Cyanobacteriota; class Cyanobacteriia; order Cyanobacteriales; family Microcoleaceae; genus Microcoleus. The sequence goes on along the minus strand of JAYUGZ010000264.1, from coordinate 744 downwards.
TTTCACAGCTTTGCTATTAGGAGGTAGAGTAGGAGGATTGTTGGGAGTTATCCTGGCAATTCCGCTGACTGGGGTTGTCAAAAGTATAGTAGAAATTTTACTTAATCCCAAATTACCTCCACAAACAGGCTCATTTTTCTACAATCCCTTTAGCGGCGAGGAATTGGGGAAAATTGTCGAAAAGGAAACTAGAATAATTTTGGTTGCAGATGAACAAAAATAGTATTATAGCGGTTCTCAAGCGTGGTGAGGTATGCCCGTAAGCCCTATGCCCATAGCCCTATGCCCAGTCATACCTCATGTTTCTGAGAAAGGCTATAGTAGGGTGTGTCGCCACTAAAAATCCCTAAATTAAATCGATTTTTCGAGTAGCGACGCACCTTACACATCGGGTGGGCAAACAAACCAAACAATTGTTTTACTGCACGATTTTTTATAAATGGTATCAGTTAAATCCTGTACACTGCAACGGAAGCCGAACTTCCTTCTCACTTACCAATTACAAAGCTTATGAAATGGTGGCAAAATCTTAAAAATAATCCTCTAGCTCGGTTGGGAGCAGTGGTGCTGTTAATTTTTTATACAGTCGCACTTTTCGCCGAATTTGTGGCACCTTACAACCCCTATGACTCTGAATTAAATGGTTCCTTGCTGCCGCCGACTCAGATTTATTTAAGCACCAAAGATGGGCAATTTATCGGGCCGCACGTTTATCCGACTACCCAGGGCCCAGTGGATGCTAAT
>JAYUGZ010000263.1:0-1991 GCA_043767465.1 Cyanobacteriota bacterium | reverse complement strand
GCCATTTTTTCCAAATTGCTGCGGTACAAATCTAAATCTTTGCTAACTTTGTCTTCAGGTAGGTGCAAGGCCGCGCTGACTTTGGCGATCGCGTCGTTGCGAGTTTCTTGGTTTTTCACCATTTCAGGGTCAGCTTTTTCTAACAGCGAGAATAAGCCGATCGCGAATAAGCGACTGTACTTAAATTGAGCGTTGCTGGCGATCGCCCCTAATGACGATTGCAAATCTGCTGTATCTTCAAAGCTGGTGGAGCGATCGACCCAGGACAGCAACTCCGAGCCGGAAAGTCGATCTGCCAAGCTTTCCAAGCGGTGAGCATCATGTTTGTAGCGATCTGGATCGTCTTCTAGGGACTTGCACAAAGCGTTAAAAATCGAAAGCCTGTCTGCTTCTGGGGCGTACCCGAGCATGAATCGATCGAAAGCTGTCACCACGCCCAAAGCATAAATCGGATCGTATTGAAAATCGACATTTGCCGAAAGCAAGTGCATTTCTACCATCAACTCTTCCACCACTCGACGGTAAATTGAGTTAATCGGTCGAGTGTGAATCGTATAGAAACTTCGCTTAGTATCTGAAACAGTACGGTTATTGTTCACCTGAGTTTTATAGATAAATAATTTTGTCGCAGCGGGCGGGCCGAGCGGCATGAGTAAAGTCGGGGAATCGATTGGCGATCAAGCTGGCAAAATTTACCAGTTTTTTTTTCAAAGTGCAGCAGCCGGGAAGACAGGCAAAATTTTATTAAAAAGATTTTGCGGGCGATCGGCAGCAACAATTCATTTGTCGCACTACCAGGGCAAAAGCCAAGTATCTTTACAATCATAGCTCTTCTGGGATCGCCCAGAAATCTAATCTTCTGACTTGCCCGGCCAAGCTATCGCAAGGCATATCACAATAAGTTGTTGCTGTCAAGCTCAAACCCTCAAAAATCAAACGAACATGACAATTTCTCCTGAATTAAGAGCTTTAGCCCAGTACATGGCGGGCGAATTTGACAACCGGGAACAAGCGCTAGCAGACCCGGCTTGGTACGTACACCTTCGTATGTGGCAAAGACCGCTGCCCGTACCTCTATTTTCCGAACCCAGTATTGCCCTGTTTGCCGAACAAGCCAATATTCTAGAATTAGACAAGCCCTACCGCCCTCGCATCGTGCAACTGAGACACGTGAAGACAGCGCCCGGAGAGATAGAAGCTCAGTATTATATGTTTAAGGACATTGCAGCCGTCAAAGGAGCCGGTCGCGATCGGGAGTTGCTCGAAAAGCTAACTAGCGACCAAATCCAACTCCTCCCGGGCTGCACCCTCGGCATTGCGGTGCAAAATTTAGGTTCAAACCGCTATCGTTTTCGAGCATCTCTGCCTGCTGGCACTCGCTGCGGCTTTACCTACGAGGGGCAAAATTACCAAGTAGACTTGGGATTTGAAGCCGCAGAGGAGGAATTTCTCAGCTACGACAAAGGAATAAGCCCCACGACAGGCAAGGCTATCTGGGGAGCTTTAATGGGCCCTTTTAGATTTTTCAAGCGTCAGGATTTTGCTTCTGAGATATTGGCCAATACGCTTGGGATCAGATCAGATGGCGGTTGAAACCGCGTAAGAGTCAAACAAAGATCGGACGTACGGTTGAAACCGCGCCTACAAAAACAAAGTCCGCCTCCGCGGACTAAAGAAGAAGATGACGTAATTTTCACCGCCTTTGTCTTTAACCTGCGGAGGCAGGTGAGAGTTTGTGTAGACGCGATTTCAATCGCCCGGTCTTCTTCAACCTGCGGAGGCAGGTGAGAGTTTGTGTAGACGCGATTTCAATCGCCCGGTTTTCTGGGCTCAAGGTTAATTGCCCTTACACCGAAATCGATGTCAGCAAGAGCCATCAACTGGCGCGTGGCACCCCCTCTAGAGCTTCTTCTTCCGTCTCAAAGATTTCAAAGACAGAATCCATCATGGTGACTTCAAACACCAGTTTGGCTTCTGGATGAACATTGCAA
>JAYUGZ010000262.1:0-1991 GCA_043767465.1 Cyanobacteriota bacterium | reverse complement strand
CGGACTTGATTTGTTGCTAGGGGAACGCCTCTGGCTGCTAATATTTTGTGGGCTTCGCGCATCTGTTCTTCTGAATAGTTGCTGACTCCTACTGCTTGGATTCTGCCTTGTTTTACTTCATCGGCTAAGGCGTTCATCAAGGTTTCTTGACTTAGCAAAAAACTGAATGGCCAGTGTACTTGATAGAGGGCTATTTGTTCTACTTGCAAGCGTTTTAAGCTGGCACTTAAGGCTTCGGAAACTGATTTTCCTGTGAGGCGCCAAGGTACGGGGCCGAATTTGGTGGCTATTTGTACGGGTTGGCTGGTTTTTTTGATAAACTGCCCCAGCAATTCTTCTGACAAGCCGTTACCGTAGACTTCGGCTGTGTCGAAAAAGTTGACTCCGGCATCTAGGGATGTTTTGAATGCTGCTTCTACTTCGGCGGCGCCGTAGTTGCTGCCGTAGTTCCAAAATAGTTTGTCGCCCCACGCCCAAGTTCCGACGCACAGGGGAATGACGGCTGGGCCATTTTGTCCTAGGGTAATGGTTGTCACGGTTGGTAAATCCACAATTCTTTATTGTCTATTATTTTTATATGAATAATCGCGATCCTCTTCGAGGGCTTCGCTAACGAGCTTCTAGCCGGGGGAGTAAATGCGGCCGGCGGCCGTTATCGTACCATTTGAGATTTGAGATTTTTCGATTTGAGATTCGGAATAAGTGATTGTGTATGGGTTTGCAGCTTGCCTACAATTGCATTATTTTTTGAACTGGTATCAGTTACGATGAATGAGTCATGCTGTGTTTATTTGAATAGTTATGCCGATCGACCATTTGCCAAATTCTACATTAACAGATTCCACGACTGCTGCCCAAAAGAGAATTGACCTCGCGACGATGTTCCGCCTGGGCTTGTTTCAGATGGGGCTGGGCATGATGTCGATTTTGACCCTGGGGGTACTCAATCGCGTCATGATTAAGGAGTTGGCGATTCCGGCTACTGTGGTGGCTGGTACTCTGGCGATGCACCAGTTTGTGGCGCCCGCGAGGGTATGGTTCGGGCAGATGTCTGATGCTAAGCCTTTGTTTGGCCATCACCGCACGGGTTACGTGTGGGTAGGAAGCGTTTTATTTGTGATTTCGGCTTTTTTGGCGGTGCAGGTGATGTGGCGCTTGGGCGCTAGTTTGGAGGCTGTGGGGTGGACAACTCCGACTTACGGTTGGGTGGGTTTGTTGGGTTTGGTTTTTGCTGTTTACGGTATCGCGATTTGTTCGAGTTCGACTCCTTTTGCTGCTTTGTTGGTGGATGTTTCGGATGAGGAAGATCGATCGAAGTTGGTGGGTGTTGTCTGGTCGATGCTGATGGTTGGTATAATTATCGGGGCGATTGTCAGCAGCGGTTTGCTGAAGCAGATTGATGGGGATGTGCCGCGGGAAGTTTTGCAGGCTTCGATTAACGGTTTGTTTGTGAAGGTGCCGGCGGTGGTTTTGCTGTTGGTGGGGATTGCGACTTTTGGGGTTGAGAAAAAGTATTCGCGTTACGGGGCGCGATCGCTCGCAGTGAATCGAGAAGATAAGATTACTTTGGGAAGTGCGCTGCGGATTTTGACTGCTAGCCGCCAAACAGGTTTGTTTTTTACTTTCCTGCTAGTGATGACAATTTGTTTGTTTATGCAGGATGCGGTTTTGGAACCCTACGGCGGGGAAATTTTTAAGATGCCGATTTCCGAAAGTACGCGGTTGAATGCTATTTACGGTACTGGTGTGCTTTTGGGTTTGGGAACCACTGGTTTTTTAATTGTACCGCGCATCGGCAAGCAAAATACGATTAGATTGGGTTGTTTGTCGGTGGCTGTTTGTTTTGGTTTGATTATTTCATCGGGATTTACGGGTAATCCAATTGTGTTTAAGTCGGCTTTGATGTGTTTCGGATTAGCTTCGGGAATTACAACGACGGGCGCGTTGAGTTTGATGTTGGATTTGACTGCTGCGGAAACGGCGGGGACTTT
>JAYUGZ010000261.1:0-1993 GCA_043767465.1 Cyanobacteriota bacterium | reverse complement strand
AGATAGTCTAAATCGCCCCAATTCACCTGATACAGAAACTGGCGGATGATTCCGTTCAACATCGGGCCGCGCCAAATCACGGGTTGGTCTTTCTCAATTAAAAACGCCATCGACACTAATTTGACGCCGTAGTTGAATGCGGGTTCGAGGCTTTCCCCACTTTTTCCGTCCCTAACCATGACTTTCGCGTCCCCCAAACCCAACATATTTGGGTCATTTGGCCCATAGATATCCGCATCCAGCAAACCCACCTTAGCGCCGGTTTGCGCCAGGGCTACAGCCACGTTTACCGCTACCGTGCTTTTGCCGACGCCGCCTTTGCCGCTGGAAATTGCGATAATATTTTTAACGCCTTCTATGCCTTGCCGATCGACCATTCCCTTCTGTTGCGGCGTCTCGGCTGTCACCTCCACCGCCACTTTTTCGACTCCAGGCAACTGTTTGACCGCTTTTTGGCAATCTTCGACAATAAATTCTCGCAGCGGGCAAGCAGGCGTTGTCAGCACTAAAGTAAAACTGACGACTCCGCCGTCAATTTTTATGTTACGAATCATGTTCAATTCCACCAAACTCTTTTGCAGTTCGGGGTCTTGCACAGGTCGCAGGATTTCTAAGACTGAACTAATATCGAGTGTATTGGGCATTGTGTTCTCCACCATAGCTCTGCAATTGTGTCAGCGAATGTTCGATCGCAAGTTTAAGTATATTTTTATTACTATTTTTTAATGTAACTTCATAGCGATCATTTGCAGACCTGCGGTGGCATAATGACATGACCACTGGATTTGGGAACTAGCGTCAATCTCAAACTCACATCTGACAACAGAAATTTTATGACAGTTTCTACAACACTTAAAACCGCCACGTCCCCGTTTTTGCCACCGGCTGACTCTAGAGCTAGAGTCAGCCAATTTATGAAAAGCCTACAAGACGAAATTTGTCAAGCCCTCGAACAGGTCGATGGCGGCGGCAAATTTAAAGAGGACTCTTGGGAACGCTCCGAAGGCGGGGGCGGACGTTCTCGCGTCATGCGCGAAGGTAATGTCTTTGAACAAGGCGGAGTTAATTTTTCCCAAGTTTGGGGCGAAAGTTTGCCTGCTTTGATTCTGACCAAGCACCCAGAAGCTGCCGGTCACGATTTCTACGCCACTGGTACTTCGATGGTGCTGCACCCCCGCAATCCCTATTTGCCTACGGTTCACCTGAATTACCGTTATTTTGAGGCGGGCCCGATTTGGTGGTTTGGTGGCGGTGTCGATTTGACTCCTTATTACCTGTTGGATGAGGATGCAGCTCATTTTCACAAAACTCTCAAAGCAACTTGCGACCAACACCACTCGGACTATTATCCGACTTTTAAACTGTGGTGCGACGAATATTTCTACCTCCCGCACCGCCAAGAAACCCGCGGCATCGGCGGTCTGTTTTTTGACTACCAAAACGCTCAAGGCCCGCTTTACCGCGACCAGAATGTCAAAGGCAAAGCTGCTGAGTACAGCAAGAATGCTGGGAACCCGGAGCCCAGAAGCTGGGAGTCGCTGTTCGCCTTCATACAGGACTGCGGCCGCGCATTTTTGCCGGCTTACACCCCAATTGTTGAAAAACACCGATCGAAAGCATACGGCGATCGCGAGCGCGATTTCCAACTTTACCGTCGCGGCCGCTACGTTGAATTTAACTTAGTGTACGATCGGGGCACGACCTTTGGCTTGCAGACCAACGGACGCACCGAATCGATTCTCATGTCCCTGCCACCTCTGGTACGCTGGGAGTATTGTTTCGAGCCAGAACCCAACTCTCCAGAAGCCGAACTCTACTCAAAGTTCTTAAAACCGCAAGATTGGGCGAATTGGATGCCTCAGCAGTCACCGACCTGAGTTAAACTACTGGGAAAGTAACAACCGCGATAAATAGTCATAAATTTGAGGGAAGGGTCAGTGATTCATATTGATCAAAAAACCCACACGCTATCTGACGGTACAACAGTTATCGT
>JAYUGZ010000260.1:0-12686 GCA_043767465.1 Cyanobacteriota bacterium | reverse complement strand
TTCAACCCAAGCAGACAAATCATTTTGTTTGGAAAAACCTAAGTCAATCCCCGATTTGTCGATCGAGATAGTTTATACCAGCGGCGGACTGAACAAACTATCAAAATATCGAGCTTTGGGCGTCCCGGAGGTGTGGTTTTGGGAAGATGGCACGCTGCGGTTGTATCACCTGCGAGAAAATGGTTATCAAGAAGTAATTCAGAGTGAGTTGTCAGGGTTAGAAACGCTGAATATCGAAATATTGAAACGCTGCATTTTGCTCGGCGAAACTGATTTGGCTGAAGCGGTTAAAATATTGTTTAATTAGATTGGGATTTTTTAACCGCAGATATCTGCGGATGAACGCAGATGAATGCAGATAGTATTTTAACCGCAGATATCTGCGTTTATCTGCGGTTAAAAAAGTCTTCCTTATTTTAACCCAAACCCAAATCAGTCACAGCACCGAGACTGCTAGAAGAAACCAACTTAGCGTATTTAGCCAAAACGCCCCGAGTATAGCGAGGTTTAGGAGCTTGCCAAAGAGCCCTGCGCTGCTCCAATTCTGCATCGTCAACATTGAGCTGCAACAAGCGATTGTTAGCATCAATCGTAATCGAATCGCCCTCATTTACCAGAGCAATTGTGCCGCCAACTTGCGCTTCTGGTGCCACGTGACCCACAACCCTGCCGTAGCTTCCGCCGGAAAAGCGGCCGTCAGTAATTAAGCCGACAGAATCGGCTAAACCTGCACCAATTATTGCCGAAGTTGGTGCTAACATTTCGCGCATTCCCGGCCCGCCTTTGGGCCCTTCGTAGCGGATGACAATCACATCTCCGGCTTGAATTTTTCCCGCCAAAATTGCATCCAAACAATTTTCTTCCGATTCAAATACCCGCGCTGGGCCGGTAATTTTTGGTGTTTTAACACCTGTAATTTTAGCAACGGCTCCTTCTGTTGCCAAATTTCCCCTCAGAATTGCTAAATGTCCTTGGGCGTACATCGGGTTATTCCAAGGGCGGATGACATCTTGGTCAGCGCGGGGTTCGGCGGGAATATCTGCTAACACTTCAGCAATAGTTTGGCCGGTAATTGTCAGCGCATCGCCGTGTAGCAAACCGCGTTCCAAAAGCATTTTCATGACTTGCGGGATGCCACCAGCTTTGTGCAAATCGACGGCTACGTATTTGCCGCTTGGTTTGAGGTCGCACAAGACTGGCACTTTGGCTCGAATTGTTTCAAAATCGTCGAGGCACAGTTCAACGCCGATCGCATTTGAGATGGCCAATAAATGCAGCACAGCGTTGGTTGAACCGCCGATTGCCATGATTACCGCGATCGCATTTTCAAAGGCCTTGCGTGTCAAAATTTGGCTCGGTAACAACTGTTTCCGAACCGCTTCCACCAAAACTTTGGCAGATTCCTCAGCGCTATCAGCTTTTTCGGCATCCTCAGCAGCCATTGTCGAAGAATAGGGCAAACTCATGCCCATCACTTCAAAAGCGCTGGACATTGTATTTGCTGTGTACATTCCGCCGCAGGAGCCCGCACCCGGACAAGCTTTTTTTTCCACTGCGGTGAGTTCTGCTTCGTCAATTTTGCCGGCGCTGAATTGACCGACTGCTTCAAAAACGCTGACAACGGTTAAATCTTGTCCGTTGTGGTATCCCGGTTTGATTGTGCCACCGTAGACAAAAATAGCAGGAATGTTCATGCGGGCGATCGCAATCATCGCTCCCGGCATATTCTTATCGCAACCGCCCACAGCCAGCACCCCGTCCATACTTTGGCCGTTGCAAACAGTTTCAATCGAATCTGCAATCACATCTCTGGAAACCAGGGAATATTTCATCCCTTCAGTTGCCATCGAGATCCCGTCGCTGATAGTAATCGTACCGAACATCTGTGGCATCCCGCCGGCTTCTTTTGCACCCGCAACAGCCCGCAAAGCGAGCTCGTTCAATCCCATATTGCAGGGCGTAATCGTGCTGTATCCGTTAGCAATGCCCACAATGGGCTTAGTGAAATCGCCGTCGCCAAAACCGACGGCCCGCAGCATTGCTCGGTTGGGCGCGCGCTGCACGCCCCCAGTCACACCTTGGCTTCTCAAATTTTCAGGCATTTTAAAATTTCCTTTGTCTGTTGACAGTTGGTAGTTGGCAGTTGGCAGTTGGCAGTTGGCAGTTGGCAGTTGGCAGCGGGCAGTTGGCAGTTGGCAGCTTGCCACCTCGACTTCGCTCGGCGCAAGCCGCTCGCCCGTCGTTGGGTTGTCACTTGTCAACTGTCAACTGTGGAGTCAATTTTTCAATTCTTCAACTCTTCAATCTACAATCGATTGACTGCTTAGTGCCGACAGTCTTCCGCTATTTTTGATTTTCTCAGAAGCGTTGATATTTGTCAGGCCCTGCTCAAGGGAGCGGCACAGCAGTGCCAAAAAAAGCAGAGTGCAAAGATTGTACCGATACTATAGGGTGCAGGGTGAATACCGTGGTTATCTGGGATGATGTGGTGAAACCCATCACTCTAACGTTTGAAACAAAAATTGCGAGGCGAATGACATGGAGGCCGATGGAATTTTGAGGCAATATGCGGCCGGAGAAAGAATTTTTCGAGAGATTAACCTCGTCGGCGCCGACTTAAAAGGGGTAAACCTCAGCGAGGCTAACTTTACCAGAGCGAATTTCCAAGACGCAAACCTCACAGGCGCTAACCTGACGGGAGCGAACTTGCGCGAGGTGAAATTGGCAGGGGTGGACATGACGGAAGCCAATCTCAGCGAAGCAAATCTCATCGGTACCGATTTGAGCCGCGCCAATCTCAGCGGGGCTCTGCTGAGCGGAGCCAACTTGCGCGGCTCAATGGCGAGAGAAGTCAACATGACCAAGGCTAATTTGACGGAAGCTAATTTGACCGAAGCCAACTTTACCGAAGCGAATTTGTTTGCGGCCAACTTAACGGAAGCTACCATGATTCGCACTAATTTGATGAAGGCAAATTTGAGTTGGTCAACTCTCAAAGCGGTAAACCTGACAAATGCTATCCTCAGCGAGTCGCTTCTGGAAAGAGCTAATCTGACTCAGGCAATTCTCAGCGGGGCGATGCTCAGCGGGGCCAACCTGACTGGGGCAGATTTGCGCCAAGTCACGATGGTGGGAGCTAATCTCACCGAAGCTAATCTCAGCAATGCTAATTTGAGAGTTGCGAATGTGAGTTGGTCAACGCTGCGCGGAGCTAACTTGAGCGGTGCTAATTTGTACCGGGCCAAACTGTGCTGGTCTAATTTGAGCGGGGCTGTTTTGGTGGAAACGGTTTTGATTGACGCTAATCTCAATCGAACTAACTTCCGCGATGCAGATTTGAGGCGGGCAATTATGCCAGACGGCACCACTAATGACTCTTAATAATCTTGAGTTGTGAGTGTTGATTAATGTTATTGGTTATTGGTTATTGGTTATTAGCAGCCCCAAGCGAGTAACAAATAACAAATAACAAATAACTAATGACTATTAACTAATGACTGTCAGCGAATTATTGATTCTGGGTGCATCCGGACTTTTTACCGGAATTCTAGCTGGTTTTTTGGGTATCGGCGGCGGTACGGTGCTCGTACCTTTTTTGGTGGCTCTCAAGTACGCTCCGGTGCAAGCGGTTGCTACTAGCGGTTTGTCGGTCGTCATTACAGCTCTTTCTGCCAGCATTCAGAATTGGCGCATGGGCTACCTCAGCTTGAGTCAAGTCGCAGGCATCGGATTTCCCGCCGTGATCACAGCACAAATCGGTGCTTATTTGGCGGGGATATTTCCCCCTTATTTGCTGTTACTTTGTTTTGGGTTGTTGTTGTGGCTGAATATTTATTTGATTGAAGTTCGCAAGCACCTGACAGGGAAAGGGGAAGGGGAAGACGATCAAAAATCAGGGTCAATTACTAATACGAATTCCCAATTACCCAATAATTCAAGTATTTTAGTCAATCCCACTTTTGCAAAAATTGCGACTGGCAGTGCGGCGGGTTTATTAGCTGGTTTGTTCGGCGTTGGCGGCGGCGTAATTATGGTTCCCCTGCAAATTTTGCTGTTAGGAGAAAGTATTAAAAGGGCAATTCAAACGAGTTTGGGCGTCATCGTCATCACTGCTATTTCGGCGACGGCGGGACACGCGGCGCGCGGCAATGTTTTGTGGGTTGTGGGGTTGATTTTGGGCGGCGGCGGTTTGGTGGGCGCGCAAATCAGCACTAGGTTTTTGCCGAGATTGCCCGATCGCACTATTAGTTTAGCCTTTCGATCGCTCTTGGCAATCTTATCGATCTATGTTTTTTGGCAAGCTTGGCAAAAATATAGTCATTAGTCATTGGTTATTGGTTATTGGTTATTGGTTATTGGTTATTGGTTATTGGTTATTGGTTATTGGTTATTTAGGCAGAGCCTCCGGGTATTTATTCTCAGGCAGAGCCTGGGAACAAGGCTAACTAACAACTAACAACTAACAACTAACCACTAACCACTAACCACTGACAACTAACAACTGACTACTGACTACTGACTAAGTTTCTTGACGGCGCGAGTTAGACGCTGCAAATAAGGCTTGACAATTTCTTGATTTTGGCGCTGCAACTCGGAAACTTGCTTTTGCAAATGCTGAATCTCGGTTTGCAGTGTCGCTGCGTCTATTGTCGGTCGATCGAGCAAAACCTGCAATTGCCGCAAAGAACCTTGGATTTGATCCAAGTCTACTTCAGTCGATCGCTCCTGCAACTGAGCCGTAATAGTTCTCACCTCAGTTAACCTTTCGTCCATCAACAAAAATCGGACGTTGACATTTTCCCAATCATGCTCTCTCAGGGCGCTATTTTCCAAAATGCGGAGTTTTTGCTGCAAATCTGACAGGATGGTGTAAAGTTCCTGAGAATCGGCAGGAAGCGCCTGTGTTTGGCGTTCGAGAGATGCTACGGCACCTTGTAAGTCGGCGATGGCGCTCGATTCCAAGCCCAGAAGTTTTTGTTTCAAGTCCGAGACGGCGCTGTAGAGTTCGGCAGGTTCTCCAGGTACTATCTGAATTTGCTGCGATCGACCTTCTACTGCGGCCTGTACCTGCGCGATCGCAGAATTTGCCTTTTGTTGCATTTGTTGCTCGAAACGATGGCGATTGGCGAGATTCAGCGATAGTGCTGCGGTTAGCGGGGCGGCAGCGTAGAGAAATTGTCCCGACAATCCCGCAGCAATCGTGCCAATCGCTGAACCGACAATAGAGGCGTATTCTGCCAATTCTAGCCAATCCTGCTGGTTTGGGGAAACTCTCAAAGCTGGGAATGATGCGTCTTCGATCTTCTGCATAGCCTTTTAGTCGTAGTCTGATAGATGGCGATACGGACATGATAAAAGCGATCGGCAAATAAATCAGAGCTATTTGTCAAAATTTCGGGATTGTGATGTTTTTATTGACTTCTGCCGCCTGCTGTGGGATGAGTGTTTTGCCCTCAGAGCGACCGATGTCGGGTAAAATTCAGAATGCGCCGCCGTCTGTCAGGAGTATAGAAAAAATGGGTCTCAAGATTATTGAAAGTTACGATAGCAGTTTTGTCCTCGAACCAGATACTAAAGCTGCACTGTTCGGTTTGTTAACCAGTGAAAGCTTTCTCAAACAAGTAGCGCTACAATCGGCGAGCTCGCGGATTGAGTTTGCCGAGTTACTTTTTGCGCCTGTCCCCTACAGCAGCCAGACTCCGAAGGGAATGCCTGCGGAATTTGAAAAGTATCACGAATCGATCGATTTTGCGATCGTCAACGTCCCGCCTAATTTCATGTTCCAAGCCAAAATATTTAAACCCAGCCGCCTCTGCGCCGTTTATCGCGTTTTCAAGAATTAATTAAACAGAAGGAAGAAGGAAGAAGGAAGAAGGAAGAAGGAAGAAGACATACACACCCAGCTTTTTAGCGCTCCATATTTTACCTTGAATTAGGTGGATTTAGTTAAAAATCAGGAAAACCTCAGGAAAAATTAACACCGACAATTAAGTAAAAATGACAGAAGACATTCACCCTCTCGCCAGCTTAGAATTCTTTCCCTACATTGACTCAGAAGGAAAATTGCCCGAATTTATCCAGGGGAAAATCGGCGTTTATGCGATTTTCGACAGCGAGAAAGTCCTGCAATTTGTCGGCTATTCTCGCGATACTTACCTCAGCCTCAAACAGCATTTGGTACGCCAAACCGAACATTGCTACTGGCTAAAAGTCCAAACTATCGACAAGCCCAGCCGCACTATCCTAGAAAACATCCGAGCAAGTTGGATTGCCGAAAACGGTGCGCAGCCCCAGGGTAACGGTGCCGATGCCACTAAGTGGAACGATCCCATCGATACCAAAACTGTGATGACTGCCCAAGAAGTAGCCAACTATGAAGGTATCGTCGCCGATGAAATTGCTAAAGATAAATTGTTGAAAAATGTAGCGCGGCGCGTGGAAAATGAAATTTTATCGCTGCTCAAAGCTCGCGGTGTAACTGAAGAAATCCGCTTTAATCCCAAGCTGAAAACTAGCGGATTGCTGGATTTGAAGTAACTACGTTTTCAGCTCAATTACCCACAATCTACCCTGTTCGCAGTGAGGATTTTAGTTTTCTATTAAAAGGCTAAATAAAGTTCTTACTGCGAACTTACAAAAGTTTAACAATTATAGCAACCGCCACATAGGCTAGGACATAAATAATGTCATGAATAGATCCTATGACCATGAGAGCATAAACGGTTTGATGCTTGTACACTGTCAACTGTCAACTGTCAACTGTCAACTGTCAACTGTTAACAGCTATCGGAATTTGCAAAATTAACTCTGTCCCTCTGCCCGGAGCAGAAATACAACTGATTTGACCTCCATGTTTTTCTACTACAATATCGTGACTGATAGCCAATCCCAGTCCAGTACCGCGGCCGACAGGCTTCGTAGTAAAAAATGGGTCAAAAATTCGGTGGCGCACGGCCTCGCTCATCCCGCAACCGTTATCAGTAATGCGAATCGTAACGGATTGATTGTTTTGAGTTGCTAATTTTGAATCTGGATTGTGTAGCCCAGGTTCCGATTCAGAAGTTGCTGAAGTGCTGATGGTAATTTTTCGGGGAGACGGTTGATTTTCCAGGGCATCAATAGCATTAGTTAGCAGGTTCATAAACACCTGATTTAACTCACTGGCATAACAGGTGAGTTTTGGCAGTTGACTGTAGTGTTTGATGACTTCAATATCACCGCCATTGTTTGCTTTCTTGAACTGGTGTTGCAAAATCACTAAAGTATTGTCAATGCCTTCATGAATATCTACTGACTTGTGCTTTTCTTCGCCCAGGCGGGAAAAGTTGCGAAAAGACAGCACAATCTCGCTAATTCTAGAAGCACCATCTTTCATCGAATGCAGCAGTTTTGGATAATCATCTGCGATGAAGTCGGGTTGAATTTTGTCCAATTCGCCAACAATTTCTGCCACGGGGTGCGGGTAGTAATGTCGGTACAGTTGGACGAGACGAACCAAATCTCGTGCGTAGTCGTCCGCCATCCCAATATTGCCGGAGATAAAGTTGACGGGATTGTTAATTTCGTGAGCAATTCCTGCTGCTAGTTGCCCTAATGAAGCCATTTTTTCTTTCTGTATTAACTGAGCTTGAGTCTTTTTGAGTTCAGTTAAGGTTTGTTCGAGTTGCTGGGCGTAGGATTGTGTTTGCTGGAACAACTGGCGCTGCATTAGTTGATTTGAGACGCGCGCTAAAACTTCTAGTTCCTGAAATGGTTTGGTGATATAATCTATACCGCCTACTTCAAAGGCTTTAATTTTATCGAACACTTCATTTAAAGCACTGATAAAAATAATGGGAATGTCTTTGGTTGTGGGAGAAGCTTTCAATGCTTGGCAGACTTTGTAGCCGTCCATACCGGGCATCATGATGTCCAGCAAAATCAAGTCAGGAGGAGTTAATTCGATCGATCGCAGAGCTAGTTTGCCGTCGGGTGCGGTGCGGGTTTTGTAGCCTTGCTTCGAGAGTATTTTAGCTAGAAGGTGCAAATTATTCGGAATGTCATCAACAATTAAAATATTCCCTTTCAACAGGGGAGTTGCTTCGTAATTCATGTCATCTTCGGTAAAATAATTTGGGGATGTTTGTAGTGAGGAATACGATTTCTCATCAAGCTCAGAGGACTTGCATTCCTGATTGCTAAGCAGATTTAATATCATTTTTATTGGTTGCGGGACGGATGATAGCTAGTATTTGATTGAATTGAAAGTCGTTAGCCAATGCGGTAAGAGCGCTAGCTAAAGAGCGATCGCGATCGCGAATTTGTTCTATTTGACTGAGCATTAACTCTAAATCGCACTCAATTGTTGCTTTTTCTAAAGCTGCCAGCCAATTTTCCGGTAAAGCTGCGACGGTTTCTGGAGTGGGAGATTCAATTTGAATTGGCTCCGGCACAGTCTCCGGTTCATCGTAAATGTAACGCACTCCGAGATGTTTGTGTAGCGTGGCAAAAATTTCTGTATCTCGAAAGGGTTTGTGGATAAAGTCATCGGCATGATCTGATACAGTAACGGTTCGCGCTTCCTGGCCGTTATCGGCACTCACGGCAATAATCGCGGTAGCTTGACCTTTAACGGTGGCTTTAATGCGTTTCGTCGCTTCATATCCATCCATCACCGGCATCAGCATATCCATAAAAATTAAGTGTGGCTCAAAACTCGACCATATTTCAATAGCTTCTTGGCCGTTGCTGGCTTCTTGGAGTTCAAAGTCAAAGTCTGCGAGGATTTTGATCAGCAGTTTGCGGTTGTCCTTGCGATCGTCCACAATCAAGATCCGATAGCGCGGCTGGTTGGGCTCCAGGGCGATCGCCCGACGCGGCTGCTTTACGGGTTGAATCGTCGCCGCATCAACGGCGCTGACGGGGATATCGAAGGCGAAGGTGGTACCGCTTCCTACTTGACTGCGCACAGTAATCATGCCACCCATCAGCTTCACAAAATGTTGGCTGATGGCCAGCCCCAAACCTGTTCCATGCTGAGATTTTTCCCCGGTTTTGGTTTGCACAAAGGCTTCAAAAAGTCGATCTAACTCATCAGCAGCCATGCCGCAGCCTGTGTCTTCTATTTCAAAATGCAATCGGTAATTGCTAATTGGTAATTGCTGATTTTCATCATCCTCAACCGCACTTACTCTTACCGCAATGTCTCCTTGTTTCGTAAACTTAATGGCGTTAGAAAGCAGATTAATTAAAATTTGGCGCAACTTAACTTGATCGGTTTGCACGTAGGCGGGAATCTTGCTAGAGCAGCTAAATATTAACTGTAATTGTTGCTCCCGTGCCTGGATTTGGAACATCTCTTCTACCTCGTTTAGCAGGCTGCTTAATTTAAAGTCTGTTGGGTTGAGGGTAATGCGTCCCGCCTCTATTTTGGCTAAATCTAATATTTGATTGATCAGAGTTAGCAAGTGTTCTCCGCTGCGGTTGATGATGCCGATATTTTCCTGTTGTTCGGGATTGAGGTTTGCCGATCGCTGCATCAGTTGGGAAAACCCCAGAATTGCATTGAGGGGCGTGCGGAGTTCGTGGCTCATATTGGCCAAAAAAGTGCTTTTGGCGAGGTTGGCGGCTTCTGCGGCCCAGGCGGATTGTTGGAGCTGTACTGCTTGCTGTTGAGTGGCTTCGAGAAATTGAGCTTGTTGTAAGGCGATTCCCAGTTGAGTGCTAATTTGCAGCGCAATATTGATTTCGGCTTCGCGCCAAGTGCGGGGCGCTGAATTTTGATAGCTGGCGAGCAAACCCCAAAGTTGACTGCCACAGAATATGGGGCAAATAATGTAGGCTCTGGCTTGAAATTGCTCTAATAGTTCCAGGTAACAAGTAGTAAATCCAGCGGTGTATATGTCTTCAATAATTCGGTAAGCAACGCCTAGATCGTAAATACCGCCTTGATTTATTTGTAGATAGGTATCCCGCACTGGTTCTCTGTAGGTTTGGAGCGTTTTTACTGTACAGCTAGAGTCTTCCAAAACATTGTTTGACCAATCAGAATCGTTCGATTGTTTTTGGATCAGAGATGTCCAGCCTTCCGCCATTGACTCGGCAACAAATTCGCCGCTCCAATCTGGATTAAAACGATAGATGGCGACGCGATCGCACTTGAGGATTTCTCGCAATTCCGAGGTTGTGGTTGCGAAGATTGTGTCAATATCTAAGGAGTGACGGATGCGATCGATCGATCGGGCGATCGCTTGTTCCCGCTGGGCGCTTTCTCGCAAAGCTGCCTCGGCTTGTTTGCGATCGCTAATATCCATGACAGTGCCAAACAAACGGATCAACTGCCCTGTGACATCATAAACCGGTTTCCCTTTGATTTCAATGTAACAGAACGAGCCATCTCTGCGGATCAGCCGCAGATCGACTTCAAAGCTTTCTCCCTTGGTAGCTTTGTCGTGAATCCTTGTAAAATATAATTCCCGATCTTCTGGATGAAAACGCTCGACTAATTGTTCAGTTGGCAGCGGTTTTTGAGTCGGATCGAGTTCGTAAATGCGATAGAGTTCTTCACTCCAAGTGGTGGTTTCTGTGGCAATATCGTGTTCCCAACTGCCAATATGGGCAATTTTTTGGGCTTCCAGCAGTCGGGCTTCCGCCAACTCGCGATCGCTAATGTCGCGCGCTACCCAAACCACTGAGTTATTGGACAGCGGCGAAATTTTAGCAGCAAACCAAACTTCTTGGTTGTTAATCTGGAGACTGTAATCAAAATCAATAATTTGTCCGGTTGCTAAGGCCTCTCGAACTTGAGCGAAATAAATCTCCTCGGTTTCCGGCTGAAAAAATTGTTCGATGATGGAGTTGCTCGGATTCGCATGATTGTGGTATTGAAAAATTCCTTTGGTGGGTATAATCTGGACAGTTTTTTCTTCGGGTTCGATCATCAGGATAATATCTGCGATCGAGTCGAATATTTGCATAAATTGATCGGTTGAGCTGTAAAGTTTTTGTTCGAGCAATTGGCGATCGGCAACTTCATACTGTAAGAGTTCGTTAGCATAAGCTAAGACGGTGGTACGTTCGGCAACTTCGGCTGTTAAATTGCGATTGTAGTCAGTTAATATTTTTTCAGATTGCTTGCGCGCTGAGATGTCAGTAAAAGCATGGATGGCATAAATAATGTTGCCGCCTGCATCGAAAATTGGTGTGGCGTGTATCTCAAGATTAATAATTTCCCCATCTCGATGAATTTCTAAATCGTCAACGAGTACCGTTTCGCCTTGCAGCGATCGGAACGCGGGCAATTCTTCTGTTGGATACGGCTGGTTTTGGCGGTAGATTTGATAAACTTCTGCCATTTCTTCTAAAGTCGCATCGGGGATATTTTCTACGCCGCTCAAACGCTTGGCAGTTTGGTTTAAGTAGAGGACTTTACCCGAGGCATCGTGGATAGATATTCCCGCTGGTACGGCTTCTAAAAATTGCTGGAGTTGGCTCTCGCTCTGCGCTAAAGCTTCAGTTAAAGTTTTTTGGTCTGCAAAAGCCTTTTGCAGTTGCGCTGCCATGAGATTGAAGGAACTGGCGAGTTCTCCGACTTCATCGATGCGTCTAATTTCTAAAGGTTGATCCCATTCGCCTTTTGCTATATTTTGGGCAGCGGTATTCAAGCGCCGAATGGGTTTTGTTACCCAACGGGAAGTCAAGAATCCGATCGCACTTGCCAGCACTAGGGTACCCGCGCACAACCACAATGTATTGCGCGTATTCGCTTGAATGCGAGCCATGAAATCCGACTCAGGAACCACCACGACAATCAACCAATAAGAGCCGCGAGCATCTCGACAGGGAGCGATGCGGACAAATTGCGGAGATCCCTGGCTTGTCAAAGTCAATTGCTGGGCTGTTTGCAGGGTGCGCAAGTTGCCAAATCGGTTGATGAGTTGCTGGGCAATATCTTGGGTGCGGTTATCCTGGCTGTTGGTGCGTGGCAATGGCATCGGTTGCTTTTTTGCTTGCTCCACAACAGGCGTTTCTGGGGTGGACGCGGCAACCAAATTGCCCGATCGATCGATAATCAAAGTTTGTCCAGATTTAGAGAAGTGCAGCCCGGTCAAAAAAGTGCTAATTGCGGACGGCCCAGAATCATTGGTGAGGCGATCGGCAATTCGCTCTCCTACTTGTTCGATTAACTGCTGCGCTACATCCTGGATTGATTCCCGGCCGCTTTTAAAAGAAAGAAAGCCTACTAGCCCGACGGCGCTGACTGTTAGCAAGACAAAGGGAACAATCACAACTGTTCGCAGGGGAAGCTTGCGAAAAAGTTGGTCTGCTGGGCGGTTGAGGGGATTTATGGGCATGGCGGTAAAGGAATTGCCCTAGTGGAGGCTGATTGTTCTGAGTTTTTTTACCCCTACTTTGGCATATTTAACCGGGCTAAGACGGTGGCGAATCGAGCAGAATCGATCGGCTTTGCTAAATGTTCGTCGTAACCGGCCTCGATCGCCCGATCGCGGTCTTGTTCGCTAGCATAAGCTGTCAGGGCCACGGCCGGCAAGCGCTTGATTTTGTCGGATTCGGACGATCGCACTTTGCGGATCAGCGAGTAGCCATCCTCAACCGGCATCCCGATGTCGCTGATTAAAATATCCGGCGGCGACTGCTGTAAAATCTCGATCGCCTCAGCAGCCGAAGCAGCAGCCATCGCCGTCGCC
>JAYUGZ010000259.1:0-1994 GCA_043767465.1 Cyanobacteriota bacterium | reverse complement strand
TTAAATTGCTACTAGACTGCGGTTGCTTGTGATACTAAAACCTCTGTTTCTAACTCTGTTATTTCAGAATTTAAATCCTGTCCCTTATGAATACTGAAACTGCCATACAAAATTGAAATTTCAAAAATATCCGTATGGATTAAAGCTGCTTTTCGGTGCGCGTCTTCACCCAAATGAATGCCAATCAAATCAGCTTCTGAATCTTGTACATCTTCTGGATGAAAAACCTCCCAACTGATATCTCGGCAGTCATGAAATACGATAGTATAAGGTAATCGATCCTTTGTAGGATCGTAAATACATTCAAATACAATTTCATTTCCCCATAAAGAGACATTGACATTGGTTACTAAGGATGTAAGTTCACCTAAATTAAGCAAGTGGTAGTCATCCGGCATATTAATCCCTCACTTTTTTTCCCGTATTGTGTGTCCCCAGAATTTGGTTGCCAAACTCATCGCGTGTTTTGACCAAGCTGCCGTCTTTATCAAGACGTAAACCTTTGCTTATTCTTCTGCCATCTGAACCGTATCTAGGTGCTGGGGTTCGTATAACTTCACCATCAGTACGAATATTGACTCGCGAACGATCGGCAAATTCGTATTCAAGATAACCACCTTTAGTCGGCCTGATTTCTGCACCCAATCCGCGCAAAAAGTCATCGACTGCTTGGCGAGTCATTCCGGTTAAGTCTCCAAATTCCGATGCAGTTCCATTTCCTCCAACTCCCTGACTGGGCACGCCAGTCTCCTCAGCAACCATTGCTGATTTAAGTTTAACACAATACATTTTGCAGCACACAACATCGTTGTGTCCCTAGCATTTTCTGTATCGAAACACGTTTAACCCCAGCGCGAATGCTGATAAGAAGCGTAGGTATCAAACAAAGCACCCACCAAACCAAAAGCTAGACCAATCACCAAAAACCCCTGGAGAGGACAGCCGCTGCCGAAAGTAGCTAAGAACTGCAAAATCTGGTCTTCTCCAGAACGACCGACCCCTTGGAAAGCAGGCACGAAGCCGATCAACGAACAGCTTGTCAATCCCGCGCCTATTAACAATAAGGGAGCGATAAAGCTCAACAGGCTCGTTAGCAGTAAAGAGCGAAGAAAATTAGGGAAAATGCTCATAATATTCAGTAAATTCAGCTAGACTGCCGAAAGGTACAAGTAAAAAAACACTTGTCCTTTTCTACGATAGGCAGCGATCGCCCTCCGTGGCCAATTCTGTCAAAAATCTTAAATCTTAGAGAAGAAACTTGTTTAATATTTGTAAATAGATTTCATTTTTGCCGTTGTTCTACACTCTAAATCCCTTGAACACAACTACACCATCGAGTCTCAGTTTGTGGAGTCAGCGCTTGTTGGCAGCAATATTATTGGGCGGCCAAGTCATGCTGCACTTGCTGAAGGGCAAAGTTCACCGCCGCAACACCCTCGATCAAATGGCAGCAGTTGGCCCGGAATCGCTGCTGATTGCTTTGCTGACTGCGGGTTTTGTCGGCATGGTATTTACGGTTCAGGTAGCCAGGGAGTTTATTAACCTCGGTGCGGGTAATGTCGTCGGCGGCGTTTTGGCTTTGTCTTTGACTCGCGAACTCGGCCCGGTGTTAACAGCCGTGATCGTGACGGGAAGGGTAGGTTCGGCTTTTGCGGCGGAAATCGGCACAATGCAGGTCACAGAGCAGATAGATGCCATGCTGATGCTCAGAACAGACCCGATCGACTATTTAGTAATTCCCCGCGTCATTGCCTGCTGCTTGATGCTGCCAATTCTGACAATATTGTCCCTCGTCACGGGCATCGCCGGCGGGCTGCTGATTGCGACGACAATGTACGGCATCTCTCAAAACGTGTTTTTAGAATCAGTCCGCCATTTCCTGACTCTGTGGGACATTTGCAGCGCGGCAATTAAGGCTTTTGTGTTCGGTGGTTTGATTGCTGTAATCGGCACTAGCTGGGGTTTGACCACTACCGGCGGCGCAAAAGGCGTGG
>JAYUGZ010000258.1:0-5037 GCA_043767465.1 Cyanobacteriota bacterium | reverse complement strand
TGTCCTTCAGCATCGCAAGACCAGATAATATCTTGAGAAGTTTCAACTAAATGACGATATTTTTCTTCGCTCTCTGCTAAGGCTATTTCTGCCAGCTTGCGGGGGGTAATGTCCATCAAAGTTGTGAACAGTTTTGTCACTTGCCCTTGTTGGTTGACAACTGCTTCTCCTCTGGCTTCGATGTAGCGGATGAAGCCGCCTTCACTTGTTTGTGACGGGCAATTATCCGCCGTGATTGTCGATTCCGGCCGCAGGATGCGATATTCCAAAGTGTAGGATTCCCCGCTAGCAATAGCAGCATCGATCGTTGTTTGCCATTTTTGTCGATCGTCCGGATGCACATATTCCAGAAACTCAGTCAGTCTTGGCGCGGCCTGACTTGAGTCGAGACCAAAAATTTGAGATAATTCTTCCGACCAAGTAGTTGTATCTGCCGAAAAATTACATTCCCAATTGCCGACGCGGGCGATTCTTTGCGCTGCTGCTAAAGACGCCGCTAAAGCCCGGAGTTTTTCTTCGGCTAATTTGCGATCGCTAATATCTTGAATCACAGAAATCACGCAGGTTTCGCCGTGAATGTCAATGATTTCTGCCGACAGCAGCCCGGTTCTGAGTTCCCCAGCTTTAGTGCGCCAATCAAATTCGTAGTTGCGAACTATTTTTTTCTCGTCTAACATTTTAAACAGCTCGGCGCGGGCTTGTATACTTTCCCACAGATTCAAATCAAGCGCCGTGCGATCGAGAATTTCTGCCGCCGAATAACCAATTGTCTGGCAAAAAGCCTCATTAATTTCTAAATAACGACCGTCTTTAAGTCTAGTAATCGTAATCGGATTGGGAGAACAACGAAAAGCTTTAGCAAACTTTTCCTCAGACAAGCGCAGTTGTGCAGTCCGTTCCTCCACTAAACTTTCCAATTCTTGATTCAGCTTTTGGAGTTGAGCGTTTTGTTCCGCTAATTGCTTCTCCATAAAATAGCTATTGATCGCTTCTTTTACAGTCAACTTCAAATCTTCTGACTGCCAAGGCTTCGATATGTAGCGGTACAATTTAGCATATTTAATAGTATTCGCCACCGCTTCGAGGTCTGCTTGCCCCGTCAGCATAATTTTAATAGTTTTTGGCGAAATTCTGTGAATCTGCTTCAGCAATTCATCTCCTCTGATATTGGGCATCAGGTAGTCGGAAATCACTGCCACAATTTCGCAGCCCTCTACCAGCAATTCATCTATCAACTCTAAAGCATCTTCGCCGCCTTCAGCGGTTTCTAATAAATGTTCTTCTCCCAGGGCTTTTTTTAACTCAATCTTCAAACTTTCAAGGATGATCGGTTCGTCATCCACGCAAATAATCACAGGTTTATTATTCATATTTTTGCAAGCCAGATTTTATAGTTTCTATTAATTCTTTGCCGTCCCACGGCTTGTACAAACAGCGGTGCAAGTTTGCTAGCTCTTTCACCCGTTCTATTGCTACTTCATCAGCTTGCCCGGTCAGCATGACTTTCACAATCTTGGGATGTTTTTGGTGAACCCAGATCAAAAATTCATCTCCTTTGATACCGGGCATTAACCAGTCAGATACGATCACTAAAATATCGCTTTCATCTTCTTCTTTAATTTCAGCGATAATTTCCAGAGCTTCATTGGCATTTTCTGCTACTTCATATAAGTAAGCATCCCCAAATTCTTTTTTAAGCTGAATTTTCAAACTGTTTAAAATTACAATTTCATCGTCAACGCACAAAATTACTGGCTTGGGCATAAGTTTTTCCTTTCTTTGATTGGGAAATTGGGGCGTATATTGGCTTTTTTTTTTAATCGGCGCCCGCGGTTTCGATGGGCAAGTATACAGTAAATTTTGTTTGACATGGTACACTTTCTACTTGCAGTTTACCTTGGTGTTTTTCAATGATTTTATTAACTATATCCAATCCCAACCCGCTGCCTTCTCCAGGAGGTTTTGTCGTAAAAAAAGGCTCAAAAATTCTCGGCATAATCTCTGGGGGAATGCCTTTACCGCTGTCGGTAATACTGACTGATATTGAGTTATCTTGGTGTTCGACATCAATTTTCAATACTCCTTTGTTGCCCATCGCTTGTAAAGCATTGTGAAGCAAATTTGTCCAAACTTGATTGAGCTCATCAGGATAGCATAACACAGAGGGCAAATCAGTACCATAGTTTCTGACCACTTCCACACCATTTTTGATTTGGTAGTGGTAAAGTGTTAAAACAGTATCAATGCCGTCGGTAATATTCGCGATCGCCTTAGAGCCAGATTGGTCGTAACGAGAGTAGCTTTTCAAGGCAAAAACAATTTTAGCTGCCCTATCTGTCGCAGTAGCAATATTTTTAGTGCTTTTTTGTACCGTAGCGAATTCGTAGGCAATTTGTAAAATATTGGGACTTTTGGGGTCTTTAAAAAAAGGTAAAAAAGGTTCGACATTATGGCAAATACCAATATCTAACAAGGTACAAGCAAGGCTGTCTGCATTGTCAATTTCTTCTGCTTCTAATTGCCGCTGCAAAATTTTTTTCAACTGACGTTTTTCTTTACTAGATAAAGTGTCTGTTTCTTGGCTTGACTTGTGCAGTAGGGCAAAGAAATCCTGCTGCCGTTCCGGGGATAGTTGCTGGAAAAATATCGGCAAATGCTGCAATTGTCTGCCCCAGAAGTCGGCGATGTTCTGCACCGAGGAGCGAATTGCCCCTAAAGGAGAATTGATTTCGTGGGCAACTCCGGCAATTAACTGTCCGAGGGCTGCCATTTTTTCAGATTGAATCAGTTCTTGTTGAGTGCGTTTGAGTTCTTCCAGCGTATGAGCTAATTCTGTATTTTTTTGGGACACCGCTGACTCTGCTATTTTGCGAGCGCTGATGTTGCGAGCAACCCAAATCACTGCATCTTTTGAGAACAGAGAAATGCAGGCTGCAAACCAAATTTCGCGGCCGCCAACTGTCAAGCTGTAGTCAAAATTCTGCGTTTGTTGCGTCTCTAACACTTGCTGAACTAGCATCCACCAATCATCCGGGTTTTCGTCATCAAAAAAATGTTCGATCGTCAAGCTGACTATATCGCAATCAGGCTCGGAAAACGCCGCCGTATTGGTCGGCAAAACTTCTATATTCCCCTGACTGTCTAGCAGCAGAACTATGTCTGGCATCGCTTCAAAAACCGCGCGGACTTTGCTTTCAGAAAAGTGCAATTTTTCTTCTAGCAATTTGCGATCCCTAATTTCTTGCTGCAAATTATCGTTGCTGGCTGCTAGTTGAACAGTGCGATCTCGCACTCGGTGTTCGAGTTCTGTGTTGAGGCGGCGGACTTCAGCTTCAGCAGTGGCGCGGTCTTGTATTTCCTTCTTTAACTGACTGTTAGCTTTAATTAATTCTAAGGTTCGCAGCTTAATTTCTTCTTCTAAATTTTCATTTAAAAGCCGCAACTGTTCCTCTATTTCAGTTCTCCGCAGTGCTTCTTTTTGCAGTTCGTTCACTTTTTTTAACTCCTGGATCTTTTCGGCAACTGTTTCCTGCAAAACCTCGACATTCGTGAGCATTTCTACCGGGTCTAAGGCGTACAGCAGGGTACTTTGGGTCACAATTCCTGCTAAATATCCTGATTCGTCCACCACCACAAGGCGCCGGATGTGGTGCTGCTGCATCAACTGGTTAGCCTGCCACAATGTGGCTGTTATTTGCAGCGGTATCAGGGGAAAACTCATCGCGGCGGCGGCCGTCGTCCCGACAAAATCGAGTCCCGCAGCTTGGAATTTAACTATGTCGCGTTCTGTAATTATGCCCACAGGTTTGTGATTTTTGTTGTCGCACTCAGTGCAAATAACTATGCAGCTTTTGCGGTGGGTTGCCATCTGTTTTGCGATTTCTAAAACTGAGGTGCTAGTTGAGGCAACTATTACTTCTGGGATCATAATTTCTTGGGCGCGTCGCATTTGTAGCAAGTCGCCCGGTTTCAGGATTTTACGGATGCTTTCGCCGCTGATGGCGCCCAGCAAGTTTCCGCATTCGTCTGTGACGGGCAAGTGACGAATTTTTGCCGTTAGCGCAGCCCGCCCCTACGGGGGCTGCGCCAACGAAGAGGATCGCAATATGCTCAATACCTTGAAAATATTCTCCGCTGCATCGAGGGAAATGGCGATCGGATTATCAGTCATTACCTCAGAAATTGCCACCCCCGCTAGCGGTATTTCGCTCGCAGTTATTTTCACAACATCGCGCTCTGTAAAAAATCCGAGCAGTTGCCCCTCAACAGCGATTAAAACGCAACTGGCGATCGCCTGAGTCATAGCGGCGATCGCGACTGTCAAGGGCGTATCTGGAGGCAGCACCGGCAGTTTGAGGTCGATCGCCTGTGCTAGCAAGCTTTGGCTATCAGAAACTGTTGTTGACATGGGCAAATCAAGGGAGAGATATGCAGGCGGAATCAGCAATTAATACCATTTTAAATTTGAGATTTGACAATCGTGGCACTCTAACCAAAATCCAGGTTTGACATCAGTCTAAAGTTACATTTTTGGTCGCGCATCGGTAGAATTTATAGTGCTCTAGGATTAAACGGCGATCGGAATTGATACGGTAAAGGTCGTTTGACCGATAACTGATGTTACTTCTATTTTACCCGAATGTTTTTCCACAATTTTTTTAACAATATCCAATCCCAAGCCAGTGCCTTCCCCGGCGGGTTTTGTGGTAAAGAACGGCTCAAATATGCGCGGCAAAATCTCCGGGGCAATTCCCTTGCCGCTATCGGTGACACCCACCAGCAGGCTCTGATTTTCTGCTCTCACCTCTAGTGTTAAAACTCCGCAATTGTCCATTGCCCCAATAGCATTGTGAATCAGATTTGTCCAAACTTGATTGAGTTCGTCTGGATAGCACAGCACTTCAGGCAGTCCATCTTGATAATTTCTGACAACTTCTACTCCCTGTTTGAGTTGGTTATAATAAAGAGTTAATATAGTTTCAATCCCCTCAATAACATTGCCCATTACCTTTTCTCCCGTACAGTTAGAGCGAGAAT
>JAYUGZ010000257.1:0-5039 GCA_043767465.1 Cyanobacteriota bacterium | reverse complement strand
CTATGATCGTCCGAGGTGCTCCGGCGATTGGGGTAGCAGCAGCTTACGGGATGTATTTGGGTGCGAGGGAAATTGAAACGGGCGATCGCACTGAATTTCTGGCTAAACTAGAACAAGTTGGTGAATTATTGCGATCGACTCGTCCCACAGCAGTTAATTTATTTTGGGCGATATCCCGAATGCTCAAAACAGCAAATCGAACTAGCGGTTCCGTCGAACAAGTACAGAAAAATTTGTTAGAAATGGCTAAAACCATTCAAGCAGAAGACGTACAAACTTGTAAAGACATCGGCGACCAAGGTTTAAAAATTCTGCCAAGTACACCAGAAAAATTGAACTTACTGACTCACTGCAATGCCGGTGCATTAGCAACGGCCGGTTACGGCACAGCCTTGGGCGTATTTCGTTCTGCTTGGCGAGAAGGCCGACTCGGCAGAGTTTTTGCAGACGAAACTCGGCCCCGTCTCCAAGGTGCAAAACTCACCACTTGGGAATGCGTGCAAGAAGGAATTCCCGTCACCTTAATCGCCGACAATATGGCCGCGCACTGCATGAAACTCGGCATGATTCACGCAGTAGTTGTAGGTGCAGACAGAATAGCTGCTAACGGCGACGCCGCCAATAAAATTGGCACTTACAGTTTAGCAATTGTTGCCAAAGCTCATAATGTTCCCTTCTTTGTTGCCGCTCCTCTGTCAACAATTGATTTTGAACTTTCCGACGGTAGCCTAATCCCCATTGAAGAACGCGATGCAGTTGAAATGTATCAAGTTGGAACTACTCGAATTTGTCCAGAAGGAGTAGAATTTTACAATCCAGCTTTTGATGTAACTCCGGCTGCGTTAATCTCGGGAATCATCACCGAACACGGCACGGTTGCTCCTGGGGAGTTGAAACAGTTTCAAGCAAAACAATTAGTTTAATTGTATGTTACTCGACCGCTCACTTTGTTATTCATTTCGGGAAATAATACCGCTTTCCCCAAGTAGTCGATCGATGAATATGACGTAAAATATGTAGGTAAAACCCGACATCTGTAAGGACACGGCAATGCGGTGTCCTACCGAAATTCAAGTTTTAAGCAATGGTAAAAACATGACTTATAGCTCTCGTAACCAGCAGATAAAAGTTGCGATCGCAACTCTAATTCTACCAGTTTTGTTTCCTACAGTGGCTCATGCTCAGTTGTCGCCAACCCTTAAACCTCAGGAATTAGCAGCTAAACAATATGTGGTAGAGATGAATAAAGCTCAGCAAGACTACTATCGCAACAATACGGGTTTTACAAGTTCTGTTTCTAATCTAGCTCTCGGGATTAAAGCTGACACAACTAATTACAAATATTCAATTGATACAGTAAACAAAGCTGTATTTAATTATGCAGTGTCGAATCAAGCTAATCTCAAAAGCTTTGTGGGTGGAGTCTTTTTGGCAGGAAGTAAAATCCAAATAATCTTGTGTCAAACTAATGCTCCAAGTAAGACTAAACCAGCTAATCCCACTAATACCAAAGGGATCTTAGCGTGCGGTGCTAATACAGCAAAAGTCGCTCAGTAAAGTATGTCTAATTTACTGTGTAATTTAACAGATAATTGGATAGTCAGTGCAGATGTAGCTAAGGAATTGCTGTCACGAGGAGCTACTTTTCTCGATGCTCGCGAACCGATGTTAAAGTGGTTTTGTCGTCTCTCGCCCGCTATTCCCGTAACTTGGCAGGAATTTTCGCGATCGCACTTTCGGCACAAAGGGAAAATTCTCGAAGAGGATACAATCTTAACAGAAAAACTGCAAGCACTGGGAATTTGTCAAGACCAACCTGTAATCGCGATCGCCGATTCCGTGAAAGGATGGGGCGAAGACGGGCGAATTGTGTGGATGTTGCGGACTTTGGGACATGAAAAAGCCGTTTTTGTAGATGGAGGATATCGAGCTTTAGTCAAAGCTGGAATTTCTCAAGTAAAAGGTGGAAATTATCCACCGCAGCAGGGAGATTTTATCGTATCTCGCCGCTCGACTTGGGAAATTCAGCAGGATGATTTAAAAGCTATTTTAGGCAATGATAATTTAGTAGTGATTGACGCCAGAGAGCCGCGAGAATATGCAGGTAAAACGCCTTACGGAGAAACGCGGGGCGGCCACATTCCCGGCGCTGTTCACCTCTATTACAAACACTTAATGGACAAGCAGGGACAACTGCTGGATAGGGGGGAAATTGTCGCTATTTTGCAGCAGAAAGGAGTTTCGCTGTCAACTCAAATTGTAAGTTATTGCTCGGGGGGAATTAGGTCTGCATGGTTGACTTCTGTCTTGACAAGTTTCGGATTTTATGCTAAAAATTATGCAGGTTCAATGTGGGAATGGTCGGCTTCGCGGGCAGATAGCTATCCCTTAGAAAAAATTGAAATTAGCAATTAGTTGTAGGGTGCGTCAGCTTGGAGTCTCTCAATTACCGATAAAATAACCATAGCTGACGCACCCTACTGAGGACAAAACTAAGCTGTGACAAAACCCGCTAATTTATGAGGAATTAAACCTCGATCGACGGGCGGGTTTTAGGTTGAGCATCTCAACCGACTTGTTCGATATACTGAGCGAGATCGTCGCGCAGGCGGCTGAGATCGGCTTCGGTGGTGACGCGCAGGCGATCGTCCCTAACCGTAATCAGCACTTTCGCAGCAAAGGGAGTCGCCCAGATATTCGGGTTGCAGAAAACCTCCAAGAATACATCCCCTGCATAGCGATATTCCATCGGTTTTTGGGGAGAAGCTTTACCGCCAGCGGTTTTGGCTGCTACGGCTTTCAAGCTGTCCATCAAAGTTGCGATCGCACTTTGCAAATCCCGCGCGGCTTGCGGGGAAAAGCTAAAGGAGACAGAACCTTCAACTAAATTCAGTGTCAGCGGGGAAAGAGACATGGGCAATGAAATTTAATATACAATCGTTAATGCTAAAAGATATACTAACCCAAAAGGAGTACATTCCCGCTCAATTGGACTGCGAGAATCCTATTAATTAAAACTTCTCTCAAGAAGCGAGGCTGAATTAATGAAGATCGATCTAGTGGCAAGGTAGATTCTGCAATACTTTTAACCTTTTATGACTGGATACGCTTTAAACTAGAAGCCAGAAAACTTGATGGCTGATAGAGGAGATTCTATGGTTGCCGATAACCGTTCCGAAGTCCGCAAGGTTTTAATCATTACCTTATTGTTAAACTTGCTAGTGATGGCAATTAAAGCAGTTGTGGGATGGCTGACAGGTTCCCTGAGTCTTCTGGCAGATGCTTTGCACAGCGTCACGGATAGCGCTAATAATATTTTAGGATTGGTAACTAATCATTATGCCAATCCGCAGCCCGATCGCGATCATCCCTACGGACACCAAAAATTTGATGCTCTCGGAGCTCTGGGAATTGCTGTTTTTCTGGGAATTGCCTGTTTTGAAATTCTCAGCGGTGCTGTCCAAAGGCTGCTACATGGCGGTAAAGTTGTCAAAATATCCCCAAATGAACTGTGGATTTTGCTGCTGGTACTGGGGATTAATATCTTTGTCACGTTTTACGAGCGCAGGGTTGGCGAACGTCTCCGCAGCTCGATTTTGGTGGCGGATGCTCAACACACGATGAGCGATGTTTGGGTGACAATTATGGTCATCGGCGGGTTGATCGGTGTTTGGCAAGGTCAGGTGTTAAACATACCTCAACTGCAATCCCTGGACGTGTTTTTGTCTTTTCCTGTGGCTCTTTTGGTATTTAGCAGCGGTTGGAAAGTTTTAACGGAAAATTTGCCTTGGTTGGTGGATGAAATGGCGATCGCCCCGGAAGTTATTCACGCGATCGCGATTGATGTGCCCGGGGTTATTAACTGTCACTCGATCGCCTCCCGCGGCCTGATCGGGCGTCAAGTGTTCATTGATATGCACATGGTTGTGGATGCTGTGGATGTAGAAACTGCTCACCGGATTACAGAAGAAGTAGAAGAGCGTTTGGAAGAACGTTTCAGCCCTGTACGCATCTTAATTCACGTTGAACCCCCGGCTTACCATTCCGACCAAATTAGCTACGATGCCCAAGAGAAGCCAGAAGTAAGAGATAAATTGGGCAAGGGATAGAAGCAAGAGGGAAGAGCGCTATCAAGGCTGCGCGATCGGGTAAAAAGAGGGATTCGGGAACAGGTTCGAAGAAAGAAGACGGGGCTGTTGAAACCGCGTCTATAGATACAAAACCCACTCAAGAGCGGGTTGAAGATGCGGCGGTTAAAATTACATTATTTTCTTGAGTTGGCGCCGGCGGACAAAAGTTTTTGTAAACCTGGTTTCAACGGCAGTCTTATCTTAATTTAGTGGCAGTTTTCCACAGGAAAAGGGGGGTTTTCCACAAAAATCGGCAAGTTTTCCACAATAGCTTTAATAATTGTCGGTAATAGATTATTGGTACAAGTTTGCAGTTTTTTGGATTTATCCAGCTATTTTTGGCCGCAAGTCCCAAGGTATAGCAGTTGACAGTGGACAGTGGACAGTGGACAGTGGACAGTTGCATAACCCGAATCAAATCATTGATTCGGTACGGGTATCGGCTCTATTTAATTCCACCCTTGGGATTGCTGCTGCAGGCACACAACTATTTAGCTCGCTCCTTAAAATAAATGCAAACTGGGTAAACTTGGTAAGTCTTTAATTTAACGAATTGTTACAAATGATTCCCAAAAGCGCCAATTTGTCTCAAATTAGTGAAAGCTCGTGTCCGCGAAAAGGAGTTTTCCTGATATGTCTTTAACAGATACCCAAGTCTACGTAGCGCTCGTAATTGCTCTGATTCCCGGAATCTTGGCTTTCCGGCTGTCAACTGAACTGTACAAATAGTTTCGAGACACCAGCCGCGAACCGTAAAGCGCCTGTCCCAGCAGTTAAATCTCTCTCATTACAGACAATGGCTGCCACAGTGGAGTAGATTGTTTGTGGTCAGGAAGACGAGTCTGCAAGGGCAGGCATTTTTATGGGAAAATTCCGTCCGAACAGCGTCACTCACTCTCAAAAATTTTG
>JAYUGZ010000256.1:0-5041 GCA_043767465.1 Cyanobacteriota bacterium | reverse complement strand
TGAGAATGACTCGGGACAAATTGTGGGTTTTGCGGCGGGCGGTTGCGAGCGCACGGGCAAATATGTGTATCAAGGAGAATTATTTGCCATCTATATATTGGAGGAATATCAGCGTCAAGGAATCGGACAGCAACTCGTGCGAGCAGTTGCCACAAAATTGGCAGAATTAAGTTTGAGTTCGATGCTGGTTTGGGTGCTGGGAGACAATTCTGCTTGGAGATTTTATGAATTTTTAGGAGGGGAAAAAGTGGACGAACAACGGACAAGCAGAGCAGGAGTTCTACTCAAAGAAATTGCCTATGGGTGGAAGGATATCGCAGTGCTTATCAACACGGCGGCATGACCTAAAAAGTGGAATTTTTATCAATCATCGATCAAACTTCCCCTCTTCATTTGCTCCCGTTCAATGGCCTCAAACAAAGCCCGAAAATTCCCAGCCCCAAAACCTCCTGCTTGCACCTGTTTACCGTTAACTAAACTAACTCGGCGCTCAATAATCTCGAAAAAGAAAGTCGGTTCGGCAAAAATTGGCTGGGTAAAGATTTGCAGCAGCATCGCAGCGGGAGTATCTTCTTGCCAATCTGCCAAAACTTCCGAAGCTGCAATTTCTTGCCAATCTGCGGGCAAATACTTTTGTCGCGGCCGCAATTCGGAGTAATATGTTGGAGGAACTGGCAGAAAAGGCAAACCGCGCGATCGCAACTCTGCAACAACACCTACAATATCAGTAGTTTGCAAAGCCATGTGCTGAATACCCGGCCCTCGATGAGCACTCAAAAACTCTTGAACTTGAGAATTAGCCGATGCCGGTTCATTAATCGGGAATTGCACCCCACCTTCAGCATGAACCATAACTTGGCTGCGCAAAGCAGACTTCTCAGTCTGAATATCAAAATTTTGCTGCGGCGCAAAACCTAATACTTTTTGATACCAACTAACAGCACTTGACAAATCGCCCGATTCAACATTTAAAACTACATGGTCGATGAAGGTAAACAGTGGCAGCTTAGGAGCAGCCAGTCGCAGTGAATTCTCACCAATTCCCTCAACAAGCCTGTGGCTTAAATCTCCCCAACCAGAGATTTTTGCCCGCTTAAAACAGCCTGCTATTGTTAGGTCTTCTTGAATCGGTTCCAGGATTTGAGCGCCTGCCGCCTGCGCTCTAGCCACCGCTAATTCGATATTCTGTACCCGGAAGCCCACATCGGCAATCCCGGCAGGATGAAACTTCAACCAACTAGCAGCGGGACTAGCGGGTGTCAGAGGCGAAGATAAAACAAAACAGACATTGCCACTGCTGACAGCTTCAGTGTGAGTGTGGCTGTTGGCATAACCTGCTATTGATTGAAAGCCTAAGTGGCTGACAAACCAGTCGCGGGATACTTGAGCATTTTCAACGTAAAACTGAATGCGGTCGAACTCCATAATCAATAATTGAAAATGGAACGTGAAAAATTGAAAATCGGTTGATTTTCAGGGCTAAACTGCAAGGGAGAGACTGAGGAATGGAGATTTTTCATTAATTTTTTGTGTATTCGCTTAATAATAACCCAAAAATTGAATATCCTAGCTCCCTCTGAAGGCAGAAATACATCCATACTTAAAAGAAATGCGGTGTCTGGATATCCGCTCAATAAATTGGGATAAATCTCTCAATGACGAGCCTCAAACATCGCAAAATCGTTCCCAATCTGGTACTCTACCACGATTTTATGAGTGGATACGTGTCTGGGATGACTTGAGTTTTGTGGTGAGGCCTTCGCCAACAGTTCTGGGTTCAAAAAATGGTTGACGTGCTACTTAGTCTGGACTCAATCGGTGCGCATTGCGCACCCTACTAACTACTAAAAGAACAAATGACTTTCTGGCTGAATATTAATCTCCATCGGCACAGCTTGCGGGTCAGAAGCAAGAGCAAACATAATCGCATTTGCAGCAGTTTCGGTACTCAGCATTTTTGACCTGTCTACCTTCAAACTCACATTATCCCAAAACGGAGAATCGACCCCACCAAAATAGAATAGCGTAAATTTAACGCCGTAGCGTCGCAGCTCATCTGCCATGCACTTGCTGAAACCAACTACCCCAAACTTTGAAGCGCAATAAGCCGTTCCCATCGCCATCGAATGCTTGCCCAGAATCCCGATGACATTGCAGATGTGACCGGATTTGCGCTCTTTCATCACATTCGCGGCTGCTTGAGACGTGTAAAAACTGCCTTTCAAGTTCAAGTCAAGCATCGCATCTAAATCAGCGGGTTCTAACTTGTTCCACTGCTTGAGAATTCCTGCACCGGCGGCATTTACGAGGGCATCAATTTGTCCGAAATGTTCGACAGTTGTTTGCATCAGCATCTCGACTTGCTGCAAATCGGTGATATCTGTCGGCACGCACAGTACCTCTGTTGCCGAAAGTTCGCCTGCTAAAGCGTCTAATTTACTGCTGTCTCTAGCTGCGAGCACTAGCGTCGCACCCGCGTCGGCGAGTTTGCGGGCCACTGCTGAACCTATGCCGCCAGTCGCACCCACCACAACCACAACTTTGTCCTGCATATGTCTTTACATTTCTTTACGTCCCGATTGTATGATAACTCAAGTTATGGGCCAAACAGGTCATCGGCCAAACAGGTCATGGGGCATCGGGCATTGGGCATCGGGCATTGGGAATTGGTCATGGGGCATGGGGAATTGGGAATTGGTCATGGGCCAAACAGGTCATGGGGCATTGGGCATTGGGAATTGGGAATTGGGAGTGACAGCGTTAGCGAAGTGTAGCGATTCTCAACTTTCGTGAGGTAATCACCAGCCCATTACCAATTACCCATTACCAATTACCCATTACCAATTACCCATTACCAATTACCCATTATCAATTTAAAAATCGCTGTTTAATTTATAATTAATTTAGAGAAACTTGCCAGCCTTTTTCGGCTTTTTTGAGCTGGAGAGAAGTGCAGGATTGCAAAAATTTAGGAAACTTTCTGCCGAGATTAAAGTCCTTAATTATTTGGGTAATTTGTTTGCCGTATTGTCTGTGAAATTCGCTGCCTACGTTGGAGAGAAATACAGAATTATCACGGGAGTTGCCGGTTAAGTCGCTAACTATTTTGACTAGAGCTCTTTCCAAGTCTTCCAGAGAATTGATGTCTGTTAATGTCGCAGGTGCTGCCGGGGTGTTAGTGAGATTTTCTTTGCTCAGTATTGGCGGTGGGGGCGACAATTTGACTTCAAAGAGAGTGACATAACTTTGAGAAGTTTCTGAGGGTTTGTGGAGGACAAACTCGGTTGGATATTTGATAAAGATATCCCGGGTTTTAGTGCCTAGGAAATGAGTGGTAACAATTTCATTGAGGACTAAACCGTAATTTTCCCTAAATAAAGCTGAAACTGTAGAAAGTTTTATCCATTGAGCTGATGTGCGTTGTTGCTCTTTTTTGATTAATTCTTTGAGCTGAATAACTAATTGTTCTACAGGTGTAATTTCCGGTACTATTACCAGGGAATGGGTTTCCACTTGACCAGTTTTGCTGTTTAAAACTATAATTTTATCTATTTGCTTGCGGACTTGAAATACGGTTAGTCCGTGGGCTTGCAGGGTATTGCTGAGGTGGGTGAGGGCGCGATCGGACGAACAGACAAAAATCTCCTTGGCTGTGGGATAATGTACGAAAATCGATGCGCCAACAGTCGCCATTTTTAAGTCGGCGCTGTCTTTGCCGGGGGGGACGTGAATCAGTTGATAGCCGCGCTGGTGAAATTCGGCGTCTTTTTTGCCCATGCTGCGCCAGTTGGCAAAGGCGACTTTGATTTGGATGGGATAGTGGGAGATTCCCTCTAGGAATTTTTCGGTTTCGATGTTGAGTTGCAAGTTTTCAACATCTAGCAGCAAGATGGCAATGCCAACAGGAAGCGAATTCGTTTGATTGGCGGTGGGAGTTGGAGGTTTTGGAGAAATTGAGTTTTGTGATGGGGCTGGTGCTGTTTCAGGTGCGGCTAGCTGCTGAATTTTGGCAAATAATTTGCTGAATTGAGGTGAATTAATGAATTCGGGAATCAGTAGAATTTGGAGATATTTTTTAGCAGTCAGCAGCAGGGAATCTGTATCGCTGGCTACTCTAAAACTTTTGGTCAATTTTCCAATCAAAACTGACTGAAAATCAGGTTGGCCCCAGGGGGTTTTCCTATATTTTTCAGCTATCCATTCGGGGTGCTGTTGCTGAATGGAAATTAGTGTTTGAGCGATATAACGACTGATGGCGCTGACTGCGACTGGTGTTTGAGTCGGCAGTAAGGGAGTTCGATCGGGCATGGCCCTCTACAATGCGGGATGGTGTCTCAATCTATCATAGTGTTACTTTCTCGCCAGCAGCCGGACGATCGCCCGCCAAATTAAACCGGCGGCAATTAACGCCAGCCCTGTCAGCCAAATTTGCCTCTCCACCCAGAAAGCCAGAAACAGACAACTCCCCAAACCTACCCAAGCCAACCACTGGGGATAAAGCCTTTCGGCGCTTGTAAGTTGCAGGGCGGCTGCGTTAGTGATAGCGTAGTAGATCAAAACGCTAAAAGCACTAAACGACCAAGTGGTTTTGACATCGCCGACGAGGATTAAAAGTGCGATCGCAATTTCGACAAATACCACAGCCACATAAGGCGTGGTTTCCGCGGGATTCAGCCGCGCCAAGACTCTCGGCATATCCAACCGTCGCCCCATCGCCAGCCAGACGCGCGACAGCCCTAAAATTAAGTTCAGCAACACTCCCAGCATGGCAGTAATGGCGCCGACGGCTAGCAGTTGCGAAACTCCTGGAATTCGGAAATTGCGGGCGATGACTTCCAAAGGTGCAGCAGTGGTTGCGGTTTCCAGGGACAATTTATCAATGTTCCCTGCGCCCGCGACAACTATTGCTACCGCCACGTAAAGCAGCATGGTCAGGGCTAAAGTTAAGATTATGGCTTTGGGAATGGTTTTGGTCGGTTCCCGTACTTCCTCGCTCATAGTCGCGATGCGGCCGTAACCGGTGTAGGCGACGAACATTAGG
>JAYUGZ010000255.1:0-5057 GCA_043767465.1 Cyanobacteriota bacterium | reverse complement strand
TTTTTTCGATCGCCGAGGCAATGGTGAAGGTTTTGCCCGTACCTGTGGCGCCGAGTAAGGTTTGAAATCGATCGCCCGCTTGGATGCCTTTGACGAGTTGGGCGATCGCTAGCGGTTGGTCGCCCGTGGGCTTGAAGGGCGCTTGCAATTGAAAAGATGCTGCCGCAGTTACCATAGGAAAATGTCGCTATTACCGATAAATCTTAACAAAAATGCAGGGATTCTGCAATTTAGTTAAGAAAATAGTTAGACTTTGTAATATTATTTTAATTATCGGCCGAAATAGCAAGCAGAAAGCCCAGAAAAGCAGTTGTCCGAACCCAGCAATCAATCACCAGCAATCAGCAAGGAAAAAAAATTATGAGTCTCACCCCCAAAGATAAAGGCAAAGCGATCGCGCGCAGCAACAAAGGCACTACTAAGGCCCTACCAGCCACCAGCGAAGCCAAATCAGCGGGCATCCAACTTTATCGCCCGCAACTCATGCATGATAACCGCCCCGTCGGCCCAGATGATTTTACCATCAGCGAGACTGTCTCGATCTCGGGGAATCGCCCGATCGGCGCTAGCACCCTGCACATCAGCGAAACCTACGGCACTGTAGGCAATCGCCCGATCGAAGCCAGCGACTTTGAAGTGGTGGCTACACTCGGCAGACGCCCTATAGGCTCCAGCGCCATGCAAGTCAGCGAAATGTTCAGTATGTCCGGTGCCCGCCCGATCGGCATCAGCACTCTGCACATTGATGAAGTTTACTCCACAATGGGAGCAGAGCGCCCCATTGCCTCAAACGAAATTGACGACAGCTCGACCTTAATGGGATTTTTAGATTAATTATTCATTGGTCATTGGTCATTGGTCATTGGTCATTAGTAATTGGTGATTAGTTTTTCACTGTTAGCTAATGACTAATGAAACAATCGTAGCAAATTTACTTACCCTCGCGATTTAGCAATTGAATCGTCTAAAGTGATTTGTTTAACCTATTAAATATACCGATATCCAGAACATTCTGAACCCAAACTCTTGTGTAATAGCGTTGATACCAAATGTTTCGGTTAACCATTTCGCCAAACTACGAGGCAATTGCACATTTAACCAGAAAATCATACAGCGATCCTGGGGAAATCAATGCTGAGAGATGCAAAAAGCAGACACGCTTGAATGTCTTCTGGTTCCAAATCTGGAAAGTCAGCTAGAATCTCGCTAGGGGTTACATTGTCTGCCAGAGTTTCTAAAATGTTGCTAACACGAATTCTCCTGCCACGAATACAGGGGCGGCCGCCACATTTACCAGGTGTTTGAGTAATCCTTTTAAGCAATGCAGTTCTATCAGTCATATCTTAAATTCCTATTTTTTACATATTTATAGTAATTCTAAATCACCCATGACTACTGCCAACTGTCAACTGTCAACTGTCAACTGTCAACTGACGCTGATATTTATTCAACAAAGCAGCAAACCGCTTGTAATCCAAAGGCTTCCTCAAATACTCCGCCGCTCCTAATTCCAAACCCTGATTTTTGTCGTCCAAAAAAGTCAACATAATCACCGGAATATCAGCCAAATCGCGATCGGCTTTCAACGCCGACAGCACCGCCCAGCCGTCCATACTCGGCATCATCACGTCCAGAGTAATCGCATCCGGCAGCAACTCTTTGGCCAACAAAAGCCCCGCTTCACCGCTAGCCGACGATCGCACCCGAAATCCCTGTTTCGACAAGCAGCGGGTAATTAAATCTCGCGCGTCGGGATCGTCGTCAATCACCAGCACAGTAGCAGCATTAGGCAACTCCAGCGGTTGCGATCGCACTATGGGCTTCTTCACTTCGATCGGGACTACAATTGTATCTAAGTTAGAGGAAGTATCGGCTGGTATTTCTGCGATCGCTCGATCGCTCTTCACTTCTTTTTCGCTAACCATAAGCGGCAACCGGATCGTAAAAGTAGAACCGCAATCAAACTCGCTCTCAACCGTAATATCTCCGTCCATCATTTGGCAAAACTTCCGGCTAATTGTCAGCCCCAAACCGGTGCCGCCGTACCTGCGGGTAGTGGAATCGTCCGCTTGAGAAAAAGCTCCAAACAGCCTCGACACCTGATCGTCAGTCATCCCAATGCCCGTATCGATAACTTGAAACACGATCGCAGAATTTTCACGCCCACAATGAGTTGCTGAGAGTTCCTCAGAATTGTCCGCCTGTAAAACTTCCCCTTCTTCCTTCCAAACATTAATCGTGATTTTGCCTCGATCGGTAAACTTAGCAGAATTGCTCGCCAAATTCAACAGCGCTTGCCGCAGCTTCGAGAAATCAGAGTAGATCGTGCCAATACGGCGATCGCAATTCACGCTCAAAGTATTGCCATTTTTCCCCACCAGCGGTTGAACCGTAGTCACAACCTGCTCGACTAAACTTAACACATCGAAAGTCTCCAAGAAAAGAGTCATCTTTCCTGCTTCAATTTTAGAAATATCCAGGATGTCGCTAATAATATTCAGCAACTGCTTGCCGGCCATATTAATGCTTGCCAAATCCATCACAAACTCTTCTGCGCCGAGTTCCAGAGCCTCTTCTTGCAGCAGCTCACTGTAGCCGATAATCGCATTCAGGGGCGTCCGCAACTCGTGAGTCATATTTGCCAAAAATGTGCTTTTCGCCCGGTTGGCAGCTTCGGCAGCGTTCTTAGCGACTTCCAATTGGCCCGATCGCTCCTCTAGCTGCCGCTGCCGCACCTCCAAACCCTTGAGCAAACTGCTAATTTGCTGAGCCATTGTATTAAGAGTAGAAGAGAGCACCCCGATCGCATCATTAGACACCACAGGCGATCGAGCCGTCAAATCACCGCTCGCCATCAGTTGGGCAGTTTCCCGCAGCAAGCCCAGATTCCGAATAATTACCGACACAGACACAAAAGCGACTATTCCGGCGATCGAACTCAAAACCAAAGCCCCCAGTAGCAAGTGCTGAGTGCGGCTCGCCACAGCCAGAGTTTGCTGCACCAGCACCGCCATTGCTGACTCAGGAACCCCCGCCGCTGACCCAGCCTCTATTGCCAGCAAATAGTTCTGCATCTCCACAGAACCCATCCACCCGACTCCCACCGCCATCCAAGTGATCAGTACCAAGATCACAAACAGCCCGATCAAAGAAGCCCGAGTTCCCAGAGAAATCTGCCTCGGAGCAAGTGCCGCCGCCCAAGGATAGGTTTTGAGAAAAGGATCGGGCTGCACAGGTGTGCCAGAATTCCAAATCTCCTCAATTTGACCGTCCGATCGCACCTTGCCAATCCGAACAGTTTTCCAGGTATGCTGCGTTTCGCCATCTATTTTTACCTTGCCCGAGGGCGCTGCAAACTCCATATTTTTAGCAGCCGCCCTGACTTTAACCATATCTGTCGAACCAGCTTTTTCTACTGCTTGCTTCCACAGGTAAACGCCCAAATAAGCCGCTTCGATCGGGTCATCCGTGACTCTATTTTCCCCATATCTCGCTTTATAAGCCTTGACAAATTTCCGATTTTCCGCTGTATCCACCGTTTGAAAATAGTTCCAAACCACCAGATGTCCGGCAATATTTTCCGCCCCGATCGCCCGCACTTCCTCTTCTGCTATGCTCACCGACATCACCGGCAAATCCTGCGGTTTCAAGCCAGTTGCCCGCAGGCGAAGGAAAAAAGCCACATTGCTGTCACCGTTGAGAGTGTTGAGAATCGCATCTGGTTTCACTGCTAGGATATGTGCGATCGCCTCATCCACATCTCTCGAACCCAGCGGCAGATACACTTCCCCCGCCAACTCTCCCCCCAGTGCCGCCAGTTGAGCTTTCACAATCAGATTTGCCGTGCGGGGAAAAATATAATCCGAACCCAACAGGAAAATTTTCCGCTTCCCCTGAGCCAGCAAGTAATTCACCCCAGGCACAATCTGTTGGTTCGGAGCCGCACCAGTGTAGATAATATTCGGACACTGTTCTAGCCCTTCATACTGCACCGGATAAAACAGTAACCCATTGCCCTGCTCAAAAGCCGGCAGTACAGCTTTGCGGCTCGCCGAAGTCCAACAGCCAAATACCACCGCCACCTGCGATTCTAGGAGTAATTGCTTAGCTTTTTGAGCAAAAGTCTGCAAATCGCTGGCTCCATCTTCGATCACCGCTTTTAGTGGGCGTCCCAGCACCCCTCCCGCCGCATTAATTTCCTCCACAGCCAACAGCGTCGCATCTTTCACAGAAACTTCGCTGATGGACATCGTGCCTGTCAGCGAATGCAACACGCCTATTTCGATCGGCTGCGCGATCGGGCCGGCTGCTTCGAGGGGGTTACTGCTGCTTGGTCCCATAGATTTTTAGATACTTTTTACTAATAACAGAAATTTTAGTTCAATCCTGCGGGAATTTAGCCTTGATGCTAACTCTTGTTTAGCAGATTATTTGAGGCGATCGCCACAAAACTTCCGAATTGCTGCACCCTGTCGATTTTAACCGTCAAACCTCCCACCATTGACTTAATTTTGCACCAACCTCTCGCCTATTTCTCTGGCGTCGCTCTTTTACTCCAAAGAATTGGTTTAAAGCCTCCACCCTTAAAGGCGAGAAATAAAAACCAGACTATTCATTACTCGAATCCTCGGACTTCCAGGTAGAGGTCTCCCTCATCTCTCATCTGTCACAGGTTAACTGTCACAGGTCAACGCTGTCGAAACAGCCTCATCAAACAAACGGCAGAACCCACTTATGCGATCGTGCCACAGAAAAATTCTTCCCCTGCCCGCTCTACCCAACTCCTGCCCTCTGCTTCCTTCTCCTCAACTTATTCACAGGATAGCCTGGCAAGTCACCCAGCAATTTCACGCAAAATTCCCACCCATATCTCCCTTAGGCCAGATGAAACTCTCCGTGATTTCTCGTAATATATACCTCAAAACTTCAAACTCACGTACTATGCCCAACCCCTCTCTCCCTTCAGGCAGAGGGCAATCTCCGTGATTTCGCTTAATATCGATATCAGGTCTAAATTTAAGCCGCCTGGTTAAAAATTAAATTTTCCAAATAATAGG
>JAYUGZ010000254.1:0-5058 GCA_043767465.1 Cyanobacteriota bacterium | reverse complement strand
CCACTTCCACAGATACCTGGTAAACCTTTCCAGCGATCGCCGGCCCCATAGCAATCTTCAGATTTTCTAGTTGACTGCCAGCGGCCAAAAGTTGAGCGATCGCCTCTGGTAATATCTTAGCAGCAGTCCCGCGCCAACCCGCGTGAACTGCGGCCACCAGTCCCGTACCACTATCAGCAATCAGCACCGGCACGCAGTCAGCCGAGCAAACCCACAGCGCCTCCAACTCCCGCTGGGCTACCAAGCCATCGGCATCGGCATAGGTTGGGGTAGCAGTTTCCGGGCCCGGAGCCACAACCGGGTGCAACTGAGTGGTGTTGAGTACCGCATTGCCGTGTACCTGTTGGAGACGGTAAACCGGAGCTCCGGGTGCGAGAACTTCCGTGAGTTCGATCGGCCCAGAGGGCGAAAAATCGCGAGTAAAAAAGCCGTGAGACCATCGGTCGAGCAAGCTGCAAGTCAGATAGGGCAAACCTGCGGAGCTCTGCCACTGCCAACTAATTCCATCAAGTTGTCCGGCGCATTCAGAGTCAGGAAAATTTGTCAAGCGATCGCCAGCTACAGTCATGAAACTTATCCTTCCCCAAGCGCATCATTTAGCTTGTATTTTAAACAATCAACAATTTTGCCAACCAAGTTTAAATGGGCGATCGCCTGTAATCAAAAAATCGGGATTCCTCGGCGATTAACGGCGACGGACACTGCCGAATTTTTCGATGACCCGAGGGAGGGGGAGATGATTTGACTGTGAAGCCGAATAGTTCATTGAAATATACAATTTAAATGCAGTCCAGGTTAATTAACAGACAGGAACGCCAAAGCGCTATTATCAGTGTGGCCGTCACAGGCGAGTTGTGCGATCTCGATCGCAAAAACCAAGGTATCGATCGCCAATCGACGCAGTAGCAGTATGTGCTAGTTCCACGCAATAAAAAAAAATTGCCACCAGCCCGGTAAAATCATTTAGGGCTGTATAAAGACAAGGATTGCCATACATTCGATCCTGACTTCGATCTCCTTGCGCCCCCTGTTGAGTTGGGAAAAAAACATCGTGAAACCAGTTCCAGACAAGCAAATAACAGCCCATTTGAACACCAAACAGCAAAAAAATCACCCCACAGGCGCCCGGACTCGATCGCGCCTTTTGTCCGAACGCTCACTGCTGGTGGGACTGGGTTGCCTTGCCAGTCTGGGACTGCTCAGCAAAGGCATAGTGTGGGCCCAAACCGAAACACCCCCAGCAGAACAAGCCGTCCCCGGCGCAGCAGACCTCCAGCCATTATTTGAAGCTCCTCTGGCGCCTCCGGAACCCGCAGCCCGCCAATGGCAGCCAGAACCAGACCCTGCACCGCAGGCAGAAGTTCCGGCGCGATCGCCAGAGTACGCCACCGAAGCACCGAGCCAATTTTATCTGCCAGAGCCAGCGCTGATGCCCCTGCCAGAAGCGACGGCCCAGGAGCCTCCTTTTGAAGCGCCAGTTAACCCAGCAGCCCGCGCAGAAACCGACAACAGCCTTGGCGCTAGCAGCGGCTACGAACCGCCGACAACAATCGAGTTTGCAGAACGATCGACCGGCTGCCAAAGTTCCGTGTCCTCAGGACAAGGAGTAGGCGGTTGGTGCGGGCCTGCTGCTGTTTCCGAGCCAGTGACGGCAGAAGCAGCCCCTCCCAGCTACAGCCCGGAAACTCCGATCGCAGGCAGATCCTATATTGCACCGCCTCCGGCTCGAAATCTGCCAGCGGGCATACCCAGCAACTATCCAGAGAGCCTTCCGAGCAATATTCGCCCAACAGTTGCCGGAAATAATAGCGTCCATGTCGTCGGCAAAGTCGGTCAAGCCGTTCAACAAATAGGCAACCAGCTTTGGGGACAGGGAAAC
The DNA here is from genome assembly GCA_043767465.1 of Cyanobacteriota bacterium. Taxonomy (GTDB): domain Bacteria; phylum Cyanobacteriota; class Cyanobacteriia; order Cyanobacteriales; family Microcoleaceae; genus Microcoleus. Next base: position 3,179 of record JAYUGZ010000254.1, on the reverse strand, counting down.
CCGCAATCAGCCGATCCACGCCCAGGATACTCCGCAGACACCGGATACTCGGCTAATCCCGGATACTCAGCAGACGCAGGATACCCTGGAGGCGGTGGATACTCCGTTAACCCTGCATCTTACGGCGGCTCAGCTCCACCGCCCAGCATGGGACTCGGGCCAGTGCAAGTCGGTGCGATTAGTGTCAGCAGCGGCAGCAATACAGGTTTTGCTTACTACAATCTCACGCCGCGTCCTTTAGGAATGCCCGGGAATGGCAACAGCAGGCTGCTGTTTCCCCTATCTATTGCTGCGGAAATTACTTCGCCGTTTGGGTGGCGGACTCATCCAGTTAGCGGCTACGGCAGGTTTCACACCGGAACAGACTTGGGGGCTCCGATGGGAACGCCCGTACTGGCCGCCTATGCGGGTCAAGTGGCGATCGCCGATTGGTTGGGTGGCTACGGTTTGACAGTGGTTCTCAACCACAAAAAAGAGTCTCAAGAAACGCTCTACGGACACCTTTCGGAACTGTTTGTCAAGCCGGGAGAGTTTGTCAAACAGGGAGATACGATCGGCCGCGTTGGTAGTACAGGAATGTCTACAGGGCCTCACCTCCACTTCGAGATCCGGCAAATGACTGACCAGGGTTGGGTGGCGATCGATGCGGGTTCTCAGCTAGAATTCGCTGTAGCCAAAATGCTCGGCACTTTGGAGACTGCCAAAGTACCGCAAATGCCGAAAATCGTGGAAACACTAAGCGCTAGGGGACTCAAGGATTTAGAAAACGATCTGCCCCAGCTTCCACCTCTGCCGCTGGGAATGGACATCGAAGTTCACAACCTCCAGCCGCCATTCCCAGAACTGCTAAAACCTGACATTTCTAAACTCAAAGCTTCCGAAGCTGTTAAACCGAAAATTCAGAAGCAAGCTAGCAGGTAAAAATTGGGGATTACCTAAACAACGAGATCCATTAAATAGGTTGGCAGTGATGAATTTAGTGTTCGCTACCAACCTATTTATTAATTGTAATTAACCGAATATGATATGATTTGTAGTTACCAGCAAGAGCCGGGTAATGTGGAAAAATAAATAAAAAGTGGTAATTTGCAGCCTATGTTAATAGCGCAGCATTTGTGGGAATTAACTTTATTTCTGATTATTGTCGTCGGCCCGATTCCCTTAAGCTTGTCTCTTGCCTTCGAGAATCAGAAAGAAAACAATAACTGTTCGTTTCCCCATTTTCTCCTCGTACTGCTGACGGGATGGAGCATCGTACAAGTTTGTATCGGCTTGATTTTAGGAAGTGTCGATTGCCTAGATATTGCTGCGGTGATTCTAGCAGAAATTATCATTTGTGCGATCGGCACAATCACTATTTATACCAAAAAAAACACAAAGTCTAGCTTCTGGAAGTCCCAGATCCCCAAACTCAAGCAACCTCTGAACCCATCCGAACTTTTGATTGTTGGTAGCGCCACTTTTGCGGGATTTGTGATCTGGGAAACCCTAGCAACCAAACCCACAACCAATTATGACTCATTGTGGTTTCACCTCCCCGCGATCGCCCGCTGGTATCAAACCCATTCATTTACACTATTAGATGCCGCCGGAAATTGGATTTTTGAACACGAGCAAGCCCGAGTATATCCCTACAATTGGCACGTCTTATCTGCCTTGTGCGTGATCCCCTTCCAAGAAGATTTTCTCGCAGCTTTTCCCCTGCTAATTGCCTGGGTAATTGAAGGAATTGCCGTCTATCTATTGAGCGTCAAATTTGGAGCAAGCCGCATTCACGGCATGGCAGCAGCATCTTTAGTATTAACAGTACCGATGGTGCTCAACCAAGTTAACACCATTCACCCCGACTTACCGCTAGCTGCCATATTTACAGTCGGTTTGTATCTAGGTTTATCCTATCACAGCAGCCGATCGCAATCCGAACTCTCCCTATTTTTGGCAGCCGCAGGAATGCTAGCCGGAATTAAAATCACCGCAATAGTCTATGCAGCCTCACTTGTCGTAGGATTAGCAATATTAGAAATCACAAGATTCGCGGTTAATAAAAAATCCAGATCAACTAACTTTAGAATTCGCTACTTTATCAAACCAGTCTTTCTATGCGGCATACTTTCTTGCTTGTTTTTAGGAGGTTTTTGGTATGCGAGAAACTTGCTGCACATTAATTATCCTGTCAGTGATGGCAGCGAGCTTAAATTTCCCTTAGAGCCTGTTCCCTTACCGTCTCCCGTACCTGCACCAACACCTCCCGTACAGCAGCCAACACCTACCATACCTACGACCCCAGCTTCGCCACTTTTCAAGATTTGGCAAAGCACTTTAGCAGCTCAATTCAATCCCAGGAATACTGCTCACTGGCAAACTCTCGGCTGGCAAATAATCGTGAGGTTGCAACTGCCATTTCTGGCGATCGCACTTCAGGCCTGTTTTGCACCTCTGGCTTTCTTCAAACGTAAAAGCAGAATAATCAATCAAAATAATATCATCTTAATTGTAGTTCTAGTCAGCACCGGAATACTGTATCTAATTACACCTTACACATCCGGTACTGCGGGAGAGTCGATCGGTCAACTCAGCCCTTTACTCGGTTTCAATCTCAGATACGGATTTCCCTTTTTAAGCTTGCTAGGTATCGCAGCCGCAGCTACAGCAACTAAGTTAAAAACTGGAAATAAAGTGGTTGTCGCAGTTGTTTTAGTTAGCAGCATTTCGGGGATTATTAGCAGCACAATTTTTGACATTATTAGAAATGCCTCTTTTACCGGAAACAGTATTGTTTGGGGGAGTTGGTTGATTGAAAGATTTAAATTTAATTTTGGGGAAGCCATCAATTTGGTGATAAAAATATTAACTCCAAATTTTGAAAATTTTGGAATATACCCGTTACTTTATATTGGACTGCTGTTGCTAGCTTGGATGGTTTCTCAGCATAATCCTAGTTTGTTATGGTTAAAAAATCTCCTCGCTACTTTGAAAAAATCGAGTTATATCACGATCATCACTGCCTGTATAGCATTGATGGTAAGTGCGAGTTGGGTGGCGAAGGAAAAGCGAGATTTTGCTCGCGCCGAACTGTATCGCGGCATTTACGAGTATATTGATAAAATACAGTGCCCAATCAAAAAATCGGCTTCTTTTTAAGTTCCCGCAGCTACCTGTTTTACGGCAAAAATTTGGAC
>JAYUGZ010000253.1:0-12737 GCA_043767465.1 Cyanobacteriota bacterium | reverse complement strand
TTAAATGTTTTAGACGGCTGTCGCAAAGTGCTTGAGGATACTGAAGTAGTAATACTGGAAGTATCCCTGTTTCAATTCTTTGTTGGAGGCCCGCAATTATACGATGTTGTCAGTTACATGAAAGAGCGCGGATTTGTCACCTACGATATTTTTGGCGGTTACATCCGCCCTCTCGATGGAGCTTTGGCTCAAGTAGACATGGTGTTTGTTAAAGAAAACGGACTATTTAGAAAGTCTAATTTCTTTGCGACAGCAGAGCAGCGGAAACAGTTGGTTTAATTGGCTGCACTTTGGGCGGCGCCCTCAAGCTCGGAAAACAGCGACAAGTAGCGGCGAGCTTGGATCTCGGAGGTGAATTCTTGTTCGACTTTCTGGCGCGCCCTGGTGCAGAGTTGTTGGTGGCGATCGCGATTTTCCAGTACCCATGCAATACCTGTAGCTAAATCTTCTGTTTCATAAGGTTTAGCTAAATAACCATTTGAGCAATGCTCGATCAAATCTGGCATTCCCCCGATCTTGAATCCGACGCTGGGAATGCCGCAGGCTGCCGCTTCCATCACCGTATTCGGCAAATTATCGTAAACAGAAGGAGCCACAAAAACATCTGCTGCTGCATAAACTAAGGCTAAGGAAATGTCATCAGCAAATTTACCTAAGTAATGTGCCTTAAAACCAAGTTCGATCGGATTTTCTGGTTGAGAAGATCCAAAAACTAGCAACTCTATGCGATCGTTCCAACCCGATTTACTCAGGCTTTGCAAAGCCGGTACCAGCAAGTTAAATCCTTTCCAGCGATCGCCCGTTCCGCTAGCACCGCCAAAAAGTACAATTTGTTTATCTTGAGGTAAATTCAGGATTTCTCGCGCCCATTCCCGGTTGATGGGTTTATACTTTTGAGTATCGATGCCGTTAGGAATCACTTCAACGCGATAATCTTTGCATAAAGAACTAGAACTAGCACATTTAGCCAACCAAGCACTAGGACTCACCAAAGTTAAATTAAGATTTTTCCACGCTTTCGCTTTCCGCCGCCACACCCACCGCGACAAATCCGCGTCTTGGCTGCTGTGCAGTTGCGGACAGCTACCGCAAGATTCAGTATAGCGATCGCACTCTTCGCTATAGTGACAACCACCCGTAAAAGACCACATATCGTGCAGCGTCCAAACAAGGGGCTTGTGAAACTTCCCAACAGTTTCTACCTGCATATAACCCCCGCAAACCCAGTGCAAATTAATAATATCAGGTTCGAGTTGGGCAACTTTCGCAGCCAGGGAATCCGGCAGCCATTGGGGAGAAAAAATCGCCGGAATTTTCTCGGGGTAAAGCCGCAACGGCGAATTAGATAAAACTGACATAATCTTATCAAAACTCTTAGCAATCCCCTGCTCTGACGAGATGACATTCGCGCCGCCGCTTTTCTGATTTTTCACCAGCATTTGCGAAGACACGCCAATCCCCTGCAAACCTTGGTGCAGTCTGTAAGCAGCGCGGGCTGCACCGCCGACCGTATCAGAACTATTAAGAAGTAAAACCTTCATCTCCCCTGCCATCTAAATTTATCTGTGATTTAACTTGGTTTTTTTTAACAGTTTGTGGACTTTTTTTTGCACCTTTTTGAGCAGCGGCGGATCGTAATCGTACAAAGTATTTTGAGTAAAATGATCTGCTTGGGCGTCCCGGATTGCAAAGGGCGGGTGTTTCATCGGAAATGCGATCGCCTCGGCCGCCATATTATTGTAAGGACTGCTAACATCCGCCGTGTGAGTTCCTCCCGCACCGTGTCCGATATTAGAAGCCAAATTGACATTAGACAGAATATTCATACCGTTTTGAATAAAGCTAGCAAATGCCCACTGGAAATCCCAAGTATCTATTTTCCCCTCATAACAAAGCTGAAAAGTATTTGTCCACACTTTTACAGCTTGCGGATCTCCCAGTACATCCACCAAAAAATTACCATCGCGAATTTCCGGCCACAGCTTCATGTCTAAATCGTAGTGCTGCCAAGCTCGCCTCCAACTCGCCCAACTCCAGCAGTGATTGTAGCGAGAAAAGTAGTAGCTGTAATCAGTTCTTTTTCGCCCGAACTGCACGTTTTGACCGGAGATTGACATGATCCGCCGATCGTCTCGGTAGCGATCGAGCAATTCTTCAGCAAAACGGAAAAACGTCGGATGGGGCAAACAATCATCCTCAATAATAATCGCTTCTTCCACGCGATCGAACACCCAATCTATACCGCTAGACACCCGTCGCCGGCAGCCCAGATTCACGTCAGCGTAATTTTTTAACACTTCGCAGTCCCAATCTACTCGCTCAACAATCGCACGAGTCCGATCGCAATCTCGGTCTTCCCCCGGTTTATCTGCACGGGGCCCGTCAGCAACTACTAAAAGTTTCGGCGGCTTGACTTTACGAATTTCGGCAAACACCCTTTCGGTTTGTTCAGGGCGTTTAAAAATAATAAAAGCAACGGGGGTTTTCAATTGCCAATCGGGCATTTACCTACTCTACTATTTTGATAATTGTATGCAAGTTTCGCTGCGGACAAAAACATTTCCGACTATTTACCAGAAAGAATTGGTTTAAAGCCGGAACCCTGATCGGGATAAATTAAAATCAGACTATTCATTACTCCAATCCTCTGACTTATGATTGTCAAGTGCTGCCAACTGCCAACTGTCAACTGCCAACTGTCAAATGTTAAGCCGATCGCAAATCGCGCCAAGAAGTAGATGCTAAATCTACCAGTCTCATTTCTCCCGCAGTACCCGCAAAGTGCAGAAAAAAAGTATTGATCAAAGCCGTCGTCGCGCACTCGCTAGCCCGTTTGTCTACCAACCGCGGCGGCACCCCTTTGGCTAAAAGTTTGCTTTTAGCGCGATCGAACAAACTTGCTTCTGTTTGCGGTTTTGGCAGCAAAAATGGGTAATACAAGGCTTTGTGTACGTTCCAGACTGTGCTGAAGCGCGGATCGATCCATTGCACGCGATCGGCTTTTAACAGTTCGTAAGAAAGCCAAGGCATTTCACCAAATCCTGTTTCTTCGCATTCATGGTACACTTTTTCTAAAATCGAGCGGTGGTGAGACGGCGACAGTACCATAATACCATCTTGGACAATGCGATCGAATTCCGGCGAAATACCATATTTCACATAAGTACCCCGCTCGTCTTTTTCGTCGGTAATTCCCCAAGTTTCAAACAATCTCTCTCTAGCTTCAGTAGATAGCTGTTCATTCGGTGTTGCCCATTCTGCCGCCGCACCTACTCGATCCACCGCCACCCCTTCGACAATACACGGAGCGTTGGCCCAGTTGATCAAAACGTCTGCATCTACCCAGACTACGCGATCGTATTTCTGGACGGATTCTTCGCCGAGGATCAGGCACTTTTGCCAGCAGGGCGATCGTTTTTGCGCCCGTTCCGAATCATCTAAAGGTTTTGAAATACAAATAACATCATATCCGTGTCTGTCAGCATACTTTTGCCAGTTTGCTTGGCACAAATCTTGCCAATTTTCCAAATATCTTTTGCCAATTGTCAGCGTTACTATGGCTTTAGAGTTCGTCATCTTTTCCTGCTATCCTCCACCATTTCAATTAACAACATCAGCCGTCATGTGGGATTTAAACTCATCCAGGGTCAGAACCATCACAGCCGCTATCAATGCCAGTGTATCAGTGTTTGTCTGATAGGGCAAAAATCTGTAGCGAAAAGCAGCCATTTTTGGGTTGCTCTCTTGATAGATAATGTCTTGTGCAAAGTTGCCCCAGCGTTCATCGATTAAATCCATGGTCATCCCAGCATGAGCCGAAGGTAACAGCATATTAGAGCCGTGCAGTCCGATAACCAAACGGCTGCTAGCATAAATTTCGCAGATTTCCTGCTCGATTTTTTCATTAAACATCTCAACCCTACAATCTTCAATCCATTCGGGGAACTGAGTTTTTGTGCCTAAACCTGCCACTGCAAATTTTGCGGATGGTACGCGCGATCTAATTCCCTCAAACAACCTGCGCACCTGCCAATTTTGCACCACCAGCCCCACTGGCAGCAAATTCAGCTTTCTCAGAACCCGGAACAGCAAACTGTCGATCAGAAGGCGGTCTTCCCGCCAAATAAAGGTAATTTTTATTTCTTGTTCCTCAAAGTTGTGCTTGGGAACTCTCGTAAACCTGGTGATGTCGAACTGACTCGGATGAGAATAGGCTTCGCTGACATAAATTTGCTCGAAGCGCTTCGTTTCTTCCTCTACAAACTCACCGAAGCTAGGATAGTAATCGCGGCCATTTTTTAAAGAAATCCCTACTGTCCAGATTTCAGCGACTCCATCGGGAACCATCCACCTCAAGAACTTAGGCACTATTACCACTAACCCGCAGTCAGGGTTGCACTCCAAATGCCTTTGGGCGTTGAGTAACTTTAACAGCGAGTGACCGTAAAGAAAGTCGATACAGTTTAAAATAATCACCCGCTGGCACGGCTTGAAGATTTCTTTGGTGATTTCCAGTTGATCGCTGCGGGGATTTTGAAGTGAATTCAATAACGGTTTTCCCAACCATTCCCCAGCGTAACTGTTGCCAGAAAAAACCTCGGCTTTTTTTAGATCGAGTTGCAGGGAGTGGTTGTAGCTGTGACCGACTCTGAGTACATCGATTATTTCACTACTGGAACCGTTCGACTTAGATTCAACACAAACGTGCATACCCTGCCACAAAATTTTTGCAGGCTGTAGAGCCTTCCCAGATATGGGGCAATTAGATTTATGCTGAATGTGGGGTTTAATTTCAATCATTTTACTAATCCTATCAACCGAGAAGCTGCCTTGTACAAGTTAAGCGATCGCCAAATTAATTTGCCAAAAGGGCGCAATTCCTTAATCAAGAAATTGACTAAGATAATCACGTAAAAATAAGTAATCAGAGTAGCCGCAGTTGCACCAAAAGCTCCATATTTAGGAATCAACCACAAGTTTAACCCCACATTTAAAATCGAGCCGATTACAGTCAAGTAAAGACTGTAGCGCAACTGACCTTCGATGGTAAAATAGGTGTTGCGTGCTACTCCAAAGTTACTCCCAAATTGCGCCCAAACGTAGATAGCCAGTACCGCTGCTGAGTTAGCATACTTGTCACCGTAAAGCAGGTGTACTATCCACGGAGAAAGTAATGAAATCGGGATGGCTACTCCCAACCAGAAAAGCATCATCGTATCGCAGTAAATTTGAAATTTATCCAGGTATTCTTGATAATTTCTCTCCCTCAAATTTGCTAATTTGGGAAAAATCGAGGCAGATATTATCATCGGCAAGAAATCGCAGACTTCCGAGATTTTAACAGCCGCCGCATAATATCCCAGTTCAACATTTTTATCCATTGCACCCAGCATGAGCTGATCGGTTTTCGAGTACAAAAAAACTGCCAATCCTGACAGCATTATCGGCCAACTCTCCCGCAGCAGTTCTTTGCCCCGCGCCCAACTGAATCGCAAATCCTTAATCTTATTTCCCGTAAGCTGATAAAAATATACATAAGCCATTCCTACCATTGCCACCTCTGCCAATCGAATGCAGGCGAAGGCAAGCAGCGGCGCCTTAATTAGCACCAATCCAATTCTGACTCCGGCAACCAAAAAACAGACTGCATTCTTCGCCAGCACTGTATATTTTGACTGTACTTGGGACTCGAACCAAAAATTTATCGCCTCAAAAGCCTGAAAGATTGTTCCGGCGGCGATGATCCCCACCAGCCAGCGTGTCAGGCTATCGTCAGGCTTGAATAGCGAAATCACCGTGACAGTTAGCAACAGAGTGATGCAGCCGCCTGTAAATTGCAGCCCGAAGGCAGTCCCCAGCGTTTCGTTTTTGCATTCAGGATTGCGGGCGATATCGCGGATGATGATGCTGCCCAACCCCATTGTCGCCACCGAACTGAAGACGGACACAAAGGCAAGAGCGTAGTTGAGCAAGCCAAATTGAACCGGCCCCAGATAGCGGGCCACCCAAAGCCCTACCACCAAACCCAGACCCATCTGCAAAATTTGGTCGGTGAACAGCCACGCCAGATTCACGAGTACCTGACGGAGACCCGGCCCGAGTTTTTGACTTGCCGCCGTTAGCTTATCTAACATCAGAAAGTTTTGAGTCCTTATAATAAATAAATATCTTTCTTGAGCGATCGAGAATCAATTAGTAACCCGGATTGTTACGATAGTATCATAACCTTTGGTAGTAATTAAACATTTATTGAAAAAGTTATAAGTAGAAGGAAGAAGAAAGAAGGAAGAATGAAGAAGACATACACAGCAAGCTTGAGCCAGCCGTATTTTGCGTTTAATTAGGTGGATTTACTTAGCTGCTCTGGACGAGATTTTTTCGATGGTTTGAGTAGCACGGGCCAGCATCGGGAGAATGCAATATGTGCGGCAGGTTTGGTTTAATTTCAATCACCCGATCGCTCCGAGCAGCCGAGAAGCTGCTTTGTATAAATTTAACGAACCCATAATTATGTTTGCGAAAGGTTTTAATTCTTTAATGTAAAAGTTCACCAAAATAGTTACATAAAAATAAGTGATTAAAGTTGCAACTATTGCTCCCAAAGCTCCATATTGAGGAATTAGTAGAGCGTTCAATACTATATTAAAAAATGCGCCTGCTACAGTCAAGTAAAGATTGTATCGCAGTTTACCTTCGAGAGCAAAATAGGTATTTCTAGCTATCCCGAAGTTGCTGCCAAATTGAGTCCACACGTAGATTGAAAGCATACCGCCCGAAGCTGCATATTGCTCTCCGTATAAAGTCTGGACGATCAAAGGAGCCAGCAGACAAATTGGCACCGCCACTCCCAACCACAAAAATAACATGGCATCCGCATAAATCTGAAACTTTTTTAGGTATTCAGGATAATCTTTTTGTCTTAACTGTGCGAGTTGGGGGAAAATAGAAGACGCGACAATCAGCGGTAAGAAATCGCTAACTTCCGACAGTTTAACTGCAACTGCGTAATATCCCAATTCTGTTTTATCTAAATAACCGAGCATAATCAGATCGATTTTGGAATAGATGAAGACCGCCAAGCTAGATAGCACCAGCGGCCAGCTTTCTACCAGCAGTTGTTTGCCTCGCTGCCAACTGACTCGCCACAACTTGAAATCATTTCCTTTGCTTTGATAGACAAGGGCGATCGCCAATCCCCCCAAAGCCACCTCTGCCAATGTCGTCCCCGCAAAAGCAATCAGCGGTGCTCGGACTTCAATCAATGCGATGCGGATGCCTGCAATCAGTAAAGATACGGAGTTTTTAGCAACAGCGGTATACTTAGATTGAACTTGGGACTGAAACCAAAAGTTGATGGTTTCAAAGGATTGAAACATGGTTCCGGCTGCCACAATCCCCACCAACGTGAGAGTTAAACTGTCGTCGGGATTCAGGAGCGCCGTCGCTGTCACCGCCAGCAGTAAAGTAACGATTCCCCCTGTTAGTTGTAGGGCAAAAGCAGTCCCCAGAGCCTCTTCCTTGCAGTCGGGATCGCGGGCAATATCCCGCACTACCAGAGTACCCAATCCGATCGCCGTCGCCGAAGCAAACAGAGACACCAGGGCAAGAGCGTAATTGAGCAACCCAAATTGTGTCGGTCCCAGATAGCGAGCCACCCACACTCCCACAAACAGGCCCAGACCCACCTGCAAAACTTGGTCAGTCAGCAGCCAAACCAGATTGTCAAGTAGCAGAGCCAGGCCGGCGCCGAGCTTTTGACCTAGGGCAGTTAGCTTATCTAACATCAGAAGTTTTTGAGTCCTTATCAGAAATAAATGTACTTTTCGAGCGCTGGGGAATTAATCAAAAACCAGACTCATTCATATGGTATATCATATAGCCTTTCAAGCTCTCATATCAGGTACGCGAACGGCATAGGGCTCCGTGGGCATAGGGCTATCCTCACCACGCTTGAGAACCGCTATAGTTGTCTGGATTTTTAACTTCTGCAAGTTAACCGGGATTCAATCTGGATGCAGGGGCCGCGACAAATCTCCTCCGTAAATGCGGCTGCCAGTGGATGGAGATTTGCTACTATCGATCGAGAGTCTGACTGTTAATAACACGTAAGCAAGCCAAACATCCCCGATATCACCGAGCGAACCTTCAGTAATGTTATTTAACATGATAAACACCAAGTAAACGATCGGTATTCCCGATTCAGATAGCGGGCTGCGGCTCAGTTGCCGCACTGCCAAAACTAGATTAGTCACCAGCGAAGATAAGATTAATAAAAGTCCCGGATAACCGAAAGATAGCAATACTGCTATAGCACCGTTGTGAGCAGTTCTTGGTTGAAATCCATTAGCAGTATATATGAAATAAGCTGGAGTTTGCTCGCCAATTTCGTCTTGCTGAAAAAACCCATCAAATCCATAGCCAAACCAAGGGCGTTGATTGGCTGCTGCAATCAATTGTGGCCAAAACTCCGTCCGCCCCGTCAGCGTCAAATCTTTTCCCAGTCCCCCGACCACGATCGCCTCTAAGTTGTCTATGATATAAACGCTGGTAATAATCCCCAAGACAGTAAAACCCACAATACAAGTAAAAGCCCATTGAAATTTTAGCCGACTCAGAAAACTTAAAGACGACACGACAACTATCAGCATCAGACTATTAACGAGAGACCCCCCAGAGCTAGTAGCTCTCACCAAATAAAAAGAAAAAAACATGAAACCCAGAGCTATCCAGCGTTCTTTCTGAGTTTTAGCACCTTGGGAATAGTGTAAGTACCAAAGTGCTGTACTCATAACCATGAGGCTGCCGAAAGCATTTTTGTGGCCGGTAATTCCGGCAAATTCAGCTCCTATACTCGGGTTCCGCAAAACGCTAACTATGGCGAGGGAGGTATAGCCCCACCGCAGCAACCCAGACAATTCGCGCCACTCATATCGCGCACCCACATAAAAACTAAAAATCGTAAAACCTGTAAATGCTATCGCGGTTTTCAGGGTGATCCCGGGAACTAGCGACCACAGCGTCGAGGTTATTGGTAACAAACAATACAGGGAAAAGCCTGGATTTCTTGAAACTAAAAATGATAAGGCTTCGACAAATTGATTCTTGAAAAAACTAATAAATCTCCCGGAGAGAACAAAAATTACCCAGGGATAAAAAACCCAGGGAAGTTTTGCCACATTACTGTCACCAGGCTCAGCAAGATTGATAAAATGTAGGTAGTTAAATGGAGGTAGGTTGACGTGGGGAGATACGAATACGTAACAAACAGCAAACCATTTTTCCCAGAGCAAACCTATTTTTTTTTGTGAAGCTAACTGAAAAATTAAAATCGTGACGATCGCTGCCACACAGGCCAATAAATACAGCAAGTAAGTATTGCCGAAAATTAGCTCCCGAATCATTCTGGCCATAATTTTTTACCCTTTTTGACATAAAAATTAAGTGAGTGGCGGGCTAATTCCACCAACTTAACAAGAAACATCGGCTGTTGTCGCCGATCGCCCGCAATGCCCGGAGGCGCTGCACCTAAATAGTCTGGGTAGTGTCCATTCAGACGAGTGTTCGAGGGTGCGAAAATTCGACGATAGTCAGCGAGTACCCAGTCGCGTCAGGAAAATATCGAGGATTCACTCCCGTGAGTTACCGTTGTTGTTGATTTTTGGGTAGTGCTGCCGATCGCGATGGCATTTGAATTGTGACAGATTAGACTAATGAAGGAGCCCAAAAGAAAATAAATAGCCTGTGGTTAACGCCGATTTTCGCAAACAAATCACCGCGCCTGTCTTGAGTTTGACATGGTGCGCGATCGCCTTAAACGTGATTGGCGCCGGATTTCCCGTTTCGGCGGCGGCGCAAGTGCGATTGCGGCCCGGCGCAGTCACAGCACCATCTGGGGGCATCGGACGATCGACCGACAGCTACAAACTCGGCGGTGGCGATCGCATCCAAATCGAAGTCCTGGAAGTACCAGACCTCACCCGCGGCTACGAAGTCCTTTCCGACGGTTCAGTCAACCTGCCGCTGATCGGCCTGATTTCCGTCCGCGGCCGCAGCTTAGTAGAAGCCACCACCATCATCCGCAACGCCTACCGGCGCATCCTCAAAGACCCCGTAGTTACAGTCAGCCTCGTCGCCGCCCGCCCCCTCAACGTCGGAGTCATCGGAGAAGTCACCAGGCCCGGAAACTTCATCATCAACCTGACTTCAGGCCCCGGGGTGACGCCCAGCGTGCAGTATCCCACCGTCACTCAAGCGATCAGACTTGCAGAAGGTGTCACGGGTGTCGCCGATATCCGCAACATCCGCGTCCGCCGCCCGCAAGCAGACGGCCCGGATCGAGTGCTCAACGTCAACCTGTGGAAATTCTTGCAAGAAGGAGACATCTCTCAAGACATCATTTTGCAAGACAGAGACACGATCGTGATTCCCACAGTCGCCAACTTCAACCAAGCAGAAGCTCGGCAATTTGCGATCGCCAACTTTTCGCCGCCGCCAGAAAAACCTCGCTCGATCTCAATCGTCGGCCAAGTCACCCGCCCGGGAGCTTACGTCGTCATCGGCGGCAACACCACAAGCGACCTCAGTCGAGAAGGCTTCCCCACCGTCATCCGCGCCATTCAATTAGCCGGCGGCATCACCTCCGAAGCCGACATCCGGCAAATCCAAGTGCGCCGCATCACCAGAAGAGGCGAACAAATTATCCCGGTCAACCTGTGGCAGTTCCTAGAGTCCGGCGACGCCACCCAAGATACCATCTTGCAGCAGGGAGACACGATCTTCGTTCCCAAAGCCACAATCGTCAACCCCGCAGAAGCTGGCGTGCTGGCTAACACTAACTTTGCTCCCCCCGGCATTAACATTTTCGTAGTAGGAGAAGTCACAACATCCCTCGATCCATTGAGGCTCCCAGCTAATGCCACCTTGAATCAAGCTTTAATTTCCCGAGGATTTTTTGGCTACGGCAATACCAGAGCTAAAAGAAAGACTGTTGAGCTAGTCCGCCTCAATCAGGACGGTACAGCTACTAAACGCACGATCGAAGTCGATTTAACTCAAGGAATTAACGAAGAAGTCAATCCTCAACTTCGCAACAACGACATGATTATCATATCCCGCAGCGGTCTGGTGAACTTCCTAGACCGCATCAACAATATTGTCGCGCCTGTCGGCCCAGCTACCGGAGTGTTAAATTTTCTAAGCATTCTCCGATCTTTGTTCAGGTAAGAACTCTGCGGGTGAAGTGGATAATTCCTGGCAAACGCTAGAATAAACTAAACAATAGGATTGGACAGTCGCGGCGCGGCAGCTTCAAAAATATCAACATCAAAAATATCAACATCAAAAATACCCAGACTCAATATGGATAACAGACAAGATTACCAACCCTTCACATCCAAATCAAATGGCAAACTGCCGGAATTCTCGACTCAAAAGTACAGAGATAACTTCGTCGAGGAGACAGAAGAAGAAAAGCTAGACTTGTCCTGGCTCGCAGGCGTCCTGCGCCGCCGCATCCTGGTGATGGCAGCAGCCACCATTGCTTTGAGCGCCCTCGCCGGAACAGCGATCGTCATCACTTCTAAAAAAATGACGCTTGAGTATGAAGGCTCCTTTTCCCTGTTAGTAGAACCAGCTACGGCTGAAGGTTTGCTATCCAAACAATTAGACAATACCGTCGCTGCCGACTTAGCAAAAATTAATATAGAAGGAATTAGCTTAGTAGACTACGAAACCCAAATTAGGATTTTGCGCAGTCCCAAAATGATGGAGCCAGTGGTTAAGGAGTTGCGAGCTTGGCATCCCAACATGACCTATAGCGAGCTGATGCCAAAACTGTCGATCAGTCGCCTCAGTTACACAAAAGATGGTAAGCAGCAAGGCACAAAAATTTTAGAGGTTCGCTACAAAGATACAGACAAAGACAAAATTTACGGCGTCTTGGAGAAAGTTTCTAAAGCTTATCTAGAGTACAGCTTGCAGCAGCGGCTGACGGGCATTAATCAAGGCATTAAATTTATCGATATGGAGATGCCCAAGCTGCGAGAAAGAGTGGAAGTTCTGCAACTGCAAGTCCAAAGACTGCGGCAGAATAGCAACTTGTTTGACCCGCAGCTAGAGGGAAAATCTCTCTCAGAACAAGTTCAAAGCATTCGGGGCCAGCAAGTTGGAATCCAAGTACAGCTACAAGGGATGCGCAACCTCTACCAAAGCTATGAAAAATTACTAAAGCAAAATAACCCCCAGGGTCTGCTGATGACCCAAGGACAAGCTTACGGCGGACTATTAGGTCAAATCCAGAAGATAGACTCGGATCTGTCGATGAAATTAGCTCAGTACAGAGAAGATAGTTTGCCAGTTATCGCACTGCGAAAAAGTCGGGAAGAACTGATTTTAACGGCAACTCAACAAGCAAAAGAAGTGGTGATGGGAAACTTAGAGACCCAAATCCGAGAATTGGAAGCGCGCGATCGCGAAATGACTGCTTTGCAAAAAAATCTCAACCAAAAAATTAGAAATTTTTCAGTGACAACCCGACAATACGACAATTTACAGCGGGAACTGCAAGTAGTTACGAAGAGTTTTTCCGACTTTTTGGCAAAACGGGAAGCCTTGCGGATTGATGCAGCTCAGCAGCAAATACCTTGGGTGCTGATCAATCCGCCGGAAATTCCGCTAGACAAATTCAACAAACCGATCGCAGCTACCGTCAAACAAACCAAAAAACAGTTAGCGCTGGC
>JAYUGZ010000252.1:0-2005 GCA_043767465.1 Cyanobacteriota bacterium | reverse complement strand
TTAGGACATATCCCCGACTTCTCCAAGAAGTCGGGGATATTGGGTTAATCAATTGAGTCGATAATTTACTTACCAAAACCCTTTCCAGCGGTAGATTTATCGCTAGTCAAACATTTGTCCAACTGCGATCGCAATTTAGCATTATCTAGATCTTGGCCGATAATTACAAACTTAGTTTGAGGCGCACCTTTCCACTCTTCATCGTCGATCGAGAACCGCTTTCCACAGAGATGGAAGACGTGACATTTATCGCTTTCGTCGAACCAAAGAAAGCCCTTGGCGCGGAAGATATTTGGGGTGAGTTGGTTATCTAGAAAGTTTTGAAACTTTCGGAGTGAGAAAGGTCGATCGTTGACGAATGATAGGGAGGTAAAACCATCATTCTCTAAGTGATGAGAATGGTCGTGATGATGATGGTCGTGTTCGCACTTATTATGGTCGTGGTCGCAATTGGTATGGTCTTCATGGTCGTGTCCGTGGTCGTGGTTATGTTCGTCATGACTAGCTGGAGTCTCCAGATATTTGTCAGACTCAAATAAACCAACACTGAGAATCATTGGTAATTGTACCGCTGAATTATTGGTGCGGATAATTCTTGCACCTTCTTTCATATCCCGCAGGCGAAGTTCTAATATATCTACATCAGCCTCATCGACTAGATCTACCTTATTTAATAGGATGATATCGCCGTAAGTAATCTGACTTTGAGCAGCTTCACTATTAAATAAATCGATGCTAAAATTTGCAGCATCGACAAGAGTAATAATCGAGTCAAGTCTAGTCACATCGCGCAATTCGGTACCTAGAAAAGTTAGAGCTACAGGTAAAGGATCTGCTAATCCAGTCGTCTCTACTACTAGATAATCGATCGGATCGGGACGAGCCAATACTTTATGCACAGCATTCACCAAATCCTCATTGATGGTGCAACAAACGCACCCATTATTCAACTCCACCATATCTTCGCCTGTAGCGACAATCAGGTCATTATCGATACCGATTTCACCAAATTCATTGACGAGGACAGCAGTTTTGACACCTTGCTGATTTTGGAGAATGTGGTTGAGCAGGGTAGTTTTGCCACTACCGAGGAACCCAGTAATAATTGTCACCGGAATCAGCTTCTGTGCTGGATCTACAGCCGTGACAATTGGTGAAATAGTAGTTGAGGTCATAGGACGATCGGTTAGTATATATAAAGAAGTCAGTAACCACTTTCGTTCTAATTATTACCGATCGAGCAGCCTAATGAGTCTAACAATCTACAATACCCTCACCAGAACTAAAGAACCGTTCCAAACTTTGACACCCAACCAGGTGAAAATGTACTGCTGTGGGGTGACTGTATATGACTACTGCCATTTGGGTCACGCTCGATCGTATATCATCTGGGATACCGTGCGCCGTTATCTCCAATGGCGCGGCTATGATGTGCGGTACGTGCAGAATTTTACCGATATCGATGACAAGATTCTCAACCGCGCCAACCGCGAACATAGTTCGATGACAGCGGTGGCGGAGCAATATACCACCGCCTACTTTGAAGATCTCCATCGTCTGAATGTGCGCGATGCAGATAGCTATCCCCTGGCGACAAAACACATTCAGGAGATTCAGGATCTAATTAGCGATCTCGAAGCGAAGGGTTTTGCTTATGCTGTGGATGGGGATGTCTATTTCCGCGTCCGCAAATTCGAGAAATATGGTAAGCTTTCCCATCGTAATCTCGATGATATGCGATCGGGTGCGAGCGATCGCATCGTAGTGGGTGATTTAGAGCAACAAAAGAAAGAGGATCCCTTTGATTTTGCCCTGTGGAAGGCGGCAAAATCAGGCGAACCCTCCTGGGAGTCTCCCTGGGGCAATGGACGACCAGGATGGCATATAGAGTGCTCTGCGATGATTCGATCGGAGTTGGGTGAGACTATCGATATTCATTGCGGGGGTGGTGACTTGGTTTTCCCCCACCATGAGAATGAAATCGCCCAATCAGAATGCGCTCACG
>JAYUGZ010000251.1:0-2006 GCA_043767465.1 Cyanobacteriota bacterium | reverse complement strand
AAACAAACAATTCTTGCCGAATATGTAGGATTGACTAGCGGTTTTATGCGCGCGGGAGTTGGCTGTGTCGTCAGTACCCTGTGGCCCATAGAATCCGGCGCGAGTACGTTATTAATGATTTATTTTTACCAACGGTGGCGAGAAGCCGGCGATTCTCTACCCGTGGCTTTAAGAAATGCTCAAAAATGGCTGCGAGAAGCCACCCGCGAGGATTTAGCCGCCTGGTATCAAGGGGAAATTGACAGAATTTCCGCAAACAGCCCCGAACTTTCTGAAGTTGAATTTATGCTACACCGATTCTTTAACAGGAATCGCCAAGCATTAGCTACAATGGAATTAGATCAACCCTATCAGCATCCCTACTACTGGGCTGCTTTCACCATCACTGGATTATGAAAGACACGCAAAACGAGATTTTCAAAGCTTTTATTGTGGCCTTAGTCCAACAGACTGAACCTTTGCCCGCAGCCGTCCAATCGGAGTGCAATAAAATCGGTGAAACTTTCACAACTATCGATATCGATAGACTGACAAAATTGCATCCTCCTCTGCTAGCCGCCTATGAAGAAGCTGACATTTGGTTAGCGAATCACAGCAACGAACGCAACAAAGGATTAGATTGTATACCGGATGCTGAATTTGAAAATAACAACACTACTAATATTGAAACAGATAACAGCGCTAGCGACATCAGCGACTTGACAAATTTGCCAAAAATTCTCAATCAAATCGAGACAAAAGTCCAGTCGCGCGGCTTTGGAGAATTCCTCGGAAAGATTTTGCAAGCTAAGGACTCTGTGGGAGCAAGTCGAGATACAATCTTATCGTTAATGTAAAATTTTGTAGGGAAATGGCATTGCTAATTGGTGTCAAGTTAAGCTGTGAGTCCGCCAGTCTTCGGACTCCCCCACGAGTCCGCCAGGGAATGAATTCCCTGTCTAATAGCGAAAGTCCTCTAAAGAGGACTAATGAGTTGAAAAATTCTGCTTTTCAGTCCTCTTTCAGAGGACTTTAGCTTTGAGACAGGGGTTTCAACCCCTGTTGGACTGTTGGACTACCGATTTGACCTTAAGTTCATACTCATAGATATTGTTGTTTCCCTAGTCACCTAAAAATTTCATGAGTAACGAGAATTGGCTAATCTACCCGACTGTCGATTTGTTTGTCTACGATTTAGCAGACGGTATCGGGCAAAATGAGGACAAGATTAGCCAAAACCGCCAACAGTTTTGGCAAAAGATTTATGGCGACAAAATCTCTGCGTCACAATTAGAACAACTTAAGCAAGCTGAAACAGAAACTGCTGAGTATATTGAGTTACTGGGCGACAAAAAATTAGCAGCATTTGAGTCTCCCCTCGATGGCTATGCTTATCCCGTGAAAATCGGCGATACCTATGCGGCACAATTTGACTTGTCTGGGAAAATCGAATCCGACAAGGAAAAGACTTTTGAACCGAAAGAAATTGACTGTTTGGAATGGCTGAAACAACAAGTAATCTCCCGCATCAATCCACCTGCGACAATTGGTCAAAGTTGGCTGGTTTGGGGACAATTGACTGCTGACAACCAAGATGCTTTAGCAACTGCTAAAAATTGCTATAGTAAATTGAATCTATTCCCGAATCCTAAATGGGATAGAGACTTAAAAGCCACAGGGCAATTTTTAGGTGCTAATTTTTACGAGTTGTGGCTACCACCGGGAGATAGGGGCAATATCGGTCAAAATTATCATGTGTTAATTTGCTTGTTTCCTTACAATAACGGTCAAGCAATTGGCGATATTAGCAAGATTGTCGCTAAACTTTACGTGCATTTAATGCGATTGTTTGCCTTCCGCAATAAGGTGATTTGGGCTTATACTCAAAGCCGCCAACTTAAGGCTGACTTGAAAGATGCTTCGCGGACGATTCAAGACATTGTTAAGGAATTGCCGGAACAGGTGAATGCGCCGAAAGTTGACTTGAAAGAATTGCAGCAAAGTCTGGTTGATTCCTTGACAATCTT
>JAYUGZ010000250.1:0-2009 GCA_043767465.1 Cyanobacteriota bacterium | reverse complement strand
CGCTGTGTATTAGTTTGTCAGCACCAATCTTGTCTGAGAAATGGTTCAGCAGCAGTGCTGGCTGCCTTTGAAGCTCATCCAGTTTCAGGAGTGAAAGTGGAGGGTAGCGGCTGTCAGGGACAGTGCAATACAGGCCCGACGGTGCGAGTAACACCAGACGAAATCTGGTATTGTCGAGTTAAACCAAGTGATGTACCGTTAATTGCGGAACAGCACCTCAAAGATGGAAAACCTGTAGAGGCGCTGTTCAATCCGAGAATTCATATGCGTTATTCTTATTAGTTTTGATTTGATAAGCTGAAATTTCCAAGCTCTGGCGCATCTAATTTGAATAGTTATTGTTATGGAAATTGCGCTTTGAAAATCAAAGGAATTACGCTTAGTTTATTAATGCTCGTGTTGGGGCGAACTCCGCAGGTAGTCGCTCAAACGGCGGCGGTTGCTGGGGATATTTGTCCTGGGGAATTGGGGGCGCAAGTCGATGCGATCGCCAATCGTGCTGAATTTAGCCGATCGCGCTGGGGAATTTTGATTCAACCTCTATCTTCTACTGCAACTCTCTACAGCCGGGATAGCCAAAAATATTTTATTCCAGCATCCAATGTCAAGCTGCTAACCACAGCCGCTGCTTTGCAGAAACTCGGTGCAGATTTTCGGATTAAGACATCGGTTTACAGCGGCGAAAATGGTGATTTGTACATTGCTGGTAGGGGCGATCCGAGTATTGCTGAGGCTCAGTTAAAATCCTTGGCTCAACAGTTGAAACAGCGGGGAATCAGTGGAGTAAATAAGTTAATTGGTGATGACAGCTATTTTCAAGGCAGTGCAGTCAATCCGAATTGGGAATGGGAAGACGCGCAAGCGGGCTATGGAGCGCCGGTTAACAGTTTAATTTTCAATCAAAATGCGATCGAGCTTCTGTTGTCCCCACAGGCGATCGGGCAACCTCTGAAAGTCACCTTTGCCGAACCACAACTGGCAAATCAGTGGCAAATTCAGAACAACTCCGTCACAGTCGCCCAAAACGAATCCGAGTTTATTGCAGTTGGCCGGGAGTTCGATCGATCGGCAATTCGAGTTAGCGGACAGTTGAAAGTTGGTGCAGCATCTGAATCAGCTTATGTCGCCGTTGTCAATCCCGCTAATAACTTTGTACAGCATTTTCAGCAAGTCCTGGCGGCTGAGGGAATTCCAGTTAAACAAGCTTTAGTTGCATCTAATTCTCGCAATTTTAATCAAGAATTAGCAGCAGTTGAATCGCCTGCGATGGCGGAATTGGTCAAAGAAACTAATCGAGAAAGTAACAATCTCTATGCAGAAGTTTTATTGAGATTGTTGGGGAAAGTTACAGCCCAGATGCCTGTTCCACAAGAGGATACCAGTGAAATCGGTTTGAAGGAGTTAAAAACAGCTTTAACTCAATTAGGAGTCAACCCAAATAGTTACAAATTAGCCGACGGTTCAGGCTTATCCCGCCACAATTTAATTAGTCCAGAAGCCTTGGTGCAAACTTTGAGATTGATGGCAAATTCACCTGCTGCATCTATTTACCGCGCTTCTTTACCCGTGGCTGGTGAGAGCGGTACTTTGAAAAATCGGATAAACATTACACCAAACCGCGTAATTTTGCAAGCAAAAACTGGAACTTTGAGCGGAGTTTCGGCGCTATCAGGATATATCGAAGTTCCGAATTACGAGCCGCTGGTATTTAGCATTATTGTCAATCAATCTGACCAGTCTGCTACAAAAGTGCGATCGGCAACTGACGAAATTGTGTTATTACTAAATCGCCTGCGCCGCTGTTAAAATAACAGATTTAAAGTCGGAAATTTATGCTTAGTAATTACACCGAAAAAACACGACACCGAAAAACCCTACAAGTTTTAAGTTTAATTAGATTGCAGCGGCAAAGATCGAAAAGCAGCTACAATAAAAGGAGAAACATTAAAACCATTGGGCCGTTTCAGCCTGCTAACAGTCATATCAATTCCGGCTGCGCCGGAATAATA
>JAYUGZ010000249.1:0-2013 GCA_043767465.1 Cyanobacteriota bacterium | reverse complement strand
AAGCGTAATCTATACCTTTTGAATACTTTAAAAGGACTTTATACTAAACGAAAATAGCGGAATAATTGCCATTATTCCGCTCATAAGCGAAAGTCAGGAAACGGCATTGCCGTGTCCCTACAATTAATCGGCGTAGGGAAACGGCACTGCCGTGTCCTCCTACAATTAATCGGCGTAGGGAAACGGCACTGCCGTCTCCTCCTTCAATTAATCAGGGTAGGGAAACGGCACTGCCGTCTCCTCCTACAATTAATCGGCGTAGGGAAACGGCACTGCCGTCTCCTCCTACAATTAATCGTGCCTTACTTGTGCGTAGTTCCCGCAGCAGTTGTTGCATCTAATCTGGTGCAAATCGCTTTCAAAGTAGCTTCTTCCGCTTCTTCCATCGTTGCCATTGCGAATAAAATCGCTGTATTCGCATAGTCCTCAGCTTTATCCGCCCGATGTTCGAGTTTCTTGACTTTGCGACTCGCTTTCCATTCCTCAACGTCCGACTTCATCTCAGATTCTTTTTCCTCGAATTGAGTTTGGAGCTTTGCCCGATACTCATCAAATTCTTGTTTTTTAGCGTCTAGATTTGTCTTCATTTTGTCGAGTTTCGATTGCAGCTCAGCTTCAGTATTTTTAGTTGCAGATTGAACGCTTTCCTTCAGCAATTTTGCCCGGTCTTCAATCGCTTCTAAATTGTCATGGAGTTGTTTGGTGAAGTTGTCAATTGTTGTACTCATGATGATTCCTCTAGTATGTTGAGTTTACGGGGATTGTCGATAGTGTTATTCAATTGCCATCGGATCGCAAAAGTCTTTTTTGTAAGTGACCTCATCTACTGGTTAAAGACTAAAATAACTCTTTTATAATTTGATGCTGCTGAGTTATTAGTTTCAATATTAGGCTTAAAATGTGAAGGGAATCTGAGGTTTTCGTAAAATAAATATATCGCTGATTTATCACTCTGGCGATGTGTTTTGGCGCATCAGAACGGTTGACTTCACCCGCAGGTTGTAGAGCTCGTATGTTGAAGCAACTGCTCGGACAAGCTCTACAATCTGAGGTCTGATGTTTGAATTTTACCAAGCAACCTTTGCTGCTAGAACTAATGTTCTCCAGACTATGACTACGACCTCATTTTTGCAGCTTGCTTCAACAGTTCAAACCAGAGTAAGCTAATCAATCCACCGCCCAAACAGATCGCAAGATCGATCGCACTTAGCAGAGAAAAGCTAAACAAATGACGCAAAAACGGGACATACAACACCAGCCCAAGGAACAACAGTCCCCCACCAATCACCCACCACAGGGCAGGATTTGGGGATTTCAGTATTTTAAAGCTCAGGCGCGAGGTTGAACCTTCGCTCAAAATTAGTGCTAAATTTGCCAAAATCAACGTCGTAAACGTTAACGCACGGGCTTCAAATTCGCCTTGTCTGCGATATAGGGCGATCGCAAAAATCGCCAGCACGATCGCCAAAATTCCGCCCCCTTGCAACACAGCCAACGAGAGCGTTTTCTTGCCAAATAAAGGTTCTTTGGGGTTGCGGGGAGGGCGCTGCATCACCGTTGCTTCTGCGGGTTCGGCTTCTAAGACGATCGAGCAAGCTGGATCGATGATTAAATGTAAAAATGCCACATGAACCGGCAGCAATACTAACGGTAACTTAAACAATACTGGAATCAAAGACATTCCGGCGATCGGGATATGAATCGCAATCAGATATGACATGGCTTTGCGGAGATTATCAAAAATTCTGCGCCCCAGTTTGACTGCTTGGACGATCGACGAAAAATCATCATCCAATAACACCAATGCCGCAGACTCACGAGCCACATCCGTGCCACGCTCACCCATCGCAATCCCGATTTGAGCAGCTTTGAGAGCAGGAGCATCATTCACGCCATCTCCCGTCATTGCAACGACTTCGCCCTTGGCTTTCAAAGCATTAACTAACCGCAACTTGTGTTCGGGAACGGCTCGTGCAAAGATATTTGTACTTTGAATGCGCTGCTCTAATTCAG
>JAYUGZ010000248.1:0-5080 GCA_043767465.1 Cyanobacteriota bacterium | reverse complement strand
TCGAGTCTCAAGTTTCTGTTAATAACCGAAAAGCGACAGTGGTTTTCTCCCAACCTGTTTCTCCTGACACCACCATATCGATTGATATGCGGGGCATTCACACTCCTGGTTACAGTCGGAGGTGGATGTACCCGATCGCTGGTAAAATGGTGGGAATAAACGCAGAAATACCAATCGGTACAGTTTTAATTCAAACCTAGTAAATGTAGCTGGCATTTGGTGATTTTAAATTGCAAGTAACTTGAATAAATTAGAGAAAATTGCAATTTAAAATCTGCTATTTGTCATTCAAAGGCGAAAATTGGGGGAGCTCTAGGCGCTGCTATCTGTTTGCTAGTCAAATTTTGAAGGGATTTACTGCTATAAATTAGAGTTATGAGAGTTTTGCTAGTCGAAGATGAGCCAGATTTAGGAAAAGCGATCGATCGCACTTTGAAGCAAGAAAAATATATCGTTGACTGGGCCCAGGATGGCGGTGAAGCTTGGGAATACTTAGAAAGTCATTGGACTCAATATAACTTGGCTATTTTTGACTGGTTGCTTCCAGGATTGTCAGGGTTGGAACTGCTGCGAAGATTGCGCGCCCAAAATAGCGTATTGCCAGTCTTGATGCTGACAGCAAAAGACCGAATGGAAGATAAAGTGGCTGGACTCGATGCGGGGGCTGATGATTATTTAGTGAAGCCGTTCGGGATGGCGGAACTGTTAGCAAGATTGCGGGCTTTGCAAAGGCGATCGCCCCAAATTCAACCGCAACAGCTACAGGTAGGAAATCTGGTTGTGGACTGCGGAAATCGAACTGTATGCCATCTCGCTAGAAGTGGCAAAAGCCAGATAATTTCTCTAACAAACAAAGAGTTTCAACTGATAGAATACTTTATGAAACATCCGAACCAAATTGTCACCACTGACCAAATTCGGAATCAGCTATGGGAGGTTAGTGCAGATACCTTTAGCAATGTCGTAGCAGCTCAAGTGCGCTTGCTGCGGCGCAAACTTGAGTCGGTTGGCGGCGCGAATTTAATTGAAACTGTACACGGCGTAGGATACCGGATGAGAAATTAAAGTAGGGTGGGCATTGTTCAGAACCCCTTTTATTTACCAACAGTCCTGGACGCAGCTATTGTGTCTGTCATGAGTCAAACGCAACGCAGTGTAGTGAAGTTTCTGTCAGATTCTTCGGTACACTCAGAATGACAGAATTACGTTGAAATGCGTAAGTCCTGACCAATTACCTATTAACAATTACCAATTACCAAGTTATGAAAAATGAATCAAAATAAACTATTTAACCGGACTCGCTGGAAATTAGCCATTTCCTATGCAGCAGTAATGGGTTTGATTTTAAGCTTGTTGGGATTTGGGGTATATAGAGCGATCGCCCACGCTCACTGGGTAGCCCTAGACCGCGAATTAGAATCGGTAGCGGGGACGCTACACGACAGCCTAGAACTCAAATTGCAGCAGCCCGGACGCTTGGAGCCAATAGTAAACGAACTTTTGCCCAACCTCCGCCTAATTGGAGTTAACGGCATTAAAGAACCGTTGCCAAGTCGCCATATTTTAAGTGCTATCAACCAAGGCTATTACTATATTCGTTTATTTGATTATTCCGGGAAATTGATTGCTACAGCAGGCGCTTATCCAGCAGAATTACCGCCAGTATTTAACTCCAAACACTGGCAAACAATAACTGACACCAAAGGCAACGTTTATCACCAAATTTCTGTAGCGCTGCACACTAAAAGCCAGCAAGATTGGGGATATTTTCAAGTGGGGCGGAGCCTGCAAGATTTCAACGATTATCTCAGTACAGTGAAATGGGTTTTGAAATTAGGATTGCCTACAGCATTGATTTTGGTCGGCTTTTCTAGTTGGTTATTGGCAGGATTGGCAATGAAACCGATTTATGCTTCCTACCGACAAATTCAACAGTTTACAGCGGATGCCGCTCACGAATTACGAACGCCTTTAGCTGCTTCGCAGGCGACAGTAGAATCAGCGCTGTTGACGCCTCAATTGGATGAAAAAGAGGCGCGGGAAATTTTGCGGACGATCGATCGCCAAAACCGACGGCTGACTCAGTTAGTTGCTGATTTGCTGCTGCTGGCTCGCATGGATAATCAACCGATACCCTATCGCCCTCAATTGTGTTGTTTGAATGACCTAGTTAGCGATTTAGTCGAGGAATTGGCAGCAATGGCGATCGCAAGAGAGGTAGCGCTAACATCGGAGTTGCGGGTGCATCAGCCATTGAGTGTTATTGGTGATTCTAACCAGCTTTATCGCTTAGTTTCTAATTTAATTGTCAATGCGATTCAATATAGTTCACCTGGTGGCAAAGTAACTGTTATTTTAGAAAAAACTGACCATTTAGTTGTGATTCATGTTCAAGATACAGGGTGTGGGATTGCAGCAGAAGATCAAAGGCAAATTTTTGACCGTTTCTATCGAGTTAACAGTTCACGCGATCGCGTTACTGGCGGCTCGGGATTGGGATTGGCGATAGCGCAAGCTATAGCCTTAGCACATGGTGGTAGCCTGACTGTGCAAAGCAAATTGGGTACGGGTAGCATTTTCACACTGCGATTTCGAGAAAGAAATGCGACGTTGGTGAATGATGTCATGGTATCCGCTCAATAACTCGGGGCGGACCACCCACTCAGGAACGATTTTGCGTCATTTGAGGTGCAGCGTTGAGCGATTTACCCCGGATTATTGAGCGGATAGATGTCATGAATCATTGAGGAATCGGCACATCCTAGAACTTGGGCGTTGGGCGTTGCACATTTATGGTATGATGGACAAATATACTTAACTAACTAGGGCTTGCTGAATAAGTCGTTGAAGTAAACACTGTATGGATTTTCGGACGAAGAAAGGTATTGGAGTTTAGACTAAGCAGGTCAACTCGTGCGATAGCTGTGAGACTAGCTCACAGTTCTCAAGAACGGCAATGGTTGCTGGCGACAAGCTATCAGACTCAACCATAAGATAAATACCAGCGACCGTTGACGTTCTCGGAGACTTGCAACAAGAGAAAAAAAACTGTCTGCGATAGTTTCAACAGACAGCGTAAGGGTAGAAAATTGAGAATTCAGCTAAAAAATCTCAAATCTACCTGCAATGAAGTTTGAACAATTACGGGAATTTCGTCAACTTGCTTATCAATGCTTGGGTCAAGCTAAAGATGCCACATTTGAACTAGCAGATGCAGTGATGACTACCCGCCACATCTCATGCTTAGGAGATTTAGCCCTAAATCCCTTATTTCGGCGTGAGTGGTCAAGCGTCTACGAAGCGCTGCAAGATTGTAGACCAGACCGAGACCAATTGATGCAACTATACATCCAACAACTATCAAAAGTAGAACGTCCAGTATTGGCGATCGATCATACAGCGTGGTTAAGACCCCATACACGTACCCTCAAAGAACGCACCTATGAACATCAACCCACAGCCTTACCCCACGGTATACCTGTTGGTATCGGTCAAGGACATAGTACGATCGCACTGATACCTGAAAGTAGTGGCAGTTGGGCGCTGCCGTTAAGACACGAACGTATTACCAGTTGGGACAACCCGATTAGTTTTGGCGCCGGGCAATTGGCACAAGTATGCCAATATCTTCAGAATAGACCGATCGCTTTATTTGACAGCGAGTATGGGTGTGCTCCTCTGATCAAAGCCACCGCTGCGATCGCTGCCGATAAACTTTCTTCGTATTCGTTCTAATCGTTGCTTGTGGTCAACACCCCCAGCCTATAGTGGTAAAGGACGACCCAAAATTCACGGTCAACAGTTTAGGTTGAACGACTCTCAAAGCTGGTGGGAACCAGAACAAACTCTGGAATCTGTAGAGCCCAAACTCGGAAAAATCCGGTTAAAAAAATGGGATGACTTGCATTTTCGAGGTAGTTCTAAACATCCAATGACTCTGATTCTAGTCGAACGTTTAGAAACTGTAACGGGTCGATTAAATAGTCAACCTTTGTGGTTAGTGTGGGTTGGTATCCAAATGCCATCTCTGGCAGAAATTTGGCAGCTATATCTGGGGTATAGCCGAGATACGATACTGTTGGCGAAATATTTCTTAACGTTCTTGGCGATCGCCAAGAGGCATCTGTTTGGTCATAAATAAGTTAAGGAGATCTAATCTTCTGCCTGTGGTGATGCTGTAGAAGATGTCAGAAAAGCGAGCAATATTTTTACATCTAGATAAGTAGCTTTGCTTTTCTGGTTATGCCCTCGTAGTTTATTGAGTAGCTCCTCAGCATTCGGAAATGGTTTGGGTAGAATGAATCGAGCAGGGGGCGATCGCCATTTTTTCTGTCAACCAGAAAGCCTAAGCCATTTTTAAATTTACAGCGGTTCCCGCTGTATAATGGTACAATAAATAATAACAAAATATCATTTTGTATTCAAAGCTAATGAAAACATATTCCCTCGATCTCCGAGAAAAAATAGTCATAGCACATTTGGCCGAAAAAATGTCAATTAGGAAAGTAGCAATCAGGTTTTCGGTCAGCAAAAGTCTCGTGCAAAAACTGGTAAAACAACAACAACTCGAGGGGAATTTACAACCGAAACAGAGGGGGAAACCACAATTCAGTCACCTGACAAATGCGTCAGCACTCATCAGAATAATGGTGGAAGAGCATCCAGATGCTACCTTGGTAGAATTGTGTGAATTATTTGCTATTAAGACGGGAAATTGGGTGAGCCGGACTGCCATGTGTCGCTACCTACAGAAATTAGGACTCAATCGTAAAAAAAAACATGGCGCAGTAGCCAAGCCGGGACACAAAGAGTCCAAAAATTAAGGGTGGAGTATTGGGAAAAGATCAAAGATATCGAGCCGGAAAACTTAGTATTTTTGGATGAAACTGGTATTCTACTTGGATTGAGTCGAACTCATGCCCGTTCACAACGCGGGACAAGAGTATACCAAAAAAAAGCATTTTATCGGGGTGCTAAAGTCACAGCTATTGGCGCAATTAGTATGAATAAAGTGTTGGCATTGATGACAATGAATGATTCAATGGATGGACAGGCATTTGCTATATTTATTCAGCATTTT
>JAYUGZ010000247.1:0-5104 GCA_043767465.1 Cyanobacteriota bacterium | reverse complement strand
CAAAAAGTACGCGATACCTATTTGCAAGAAACCGAAGGCGGAGCCTACAGCCGAGGTACAAGTTACCTTTGTGTCCCAGACATTTACAAGCAAGGCTTCGATAATTGTTACATCCAACTCTTAGAAAGATTTCAAGCCAAATCCTACATTACCGTCCCCATCTTCTGCGGCGAAAAACTCTGGGGACTGCTAGCATCTTATCAAAATTCAGCTCCCCGCCAGTGGAGCGAAGCTGAAATCAACGTTGCAGTTCATGTAGGCACTCAACTAGGAGTAGCATTGCAGCAAGCCGAATTGCTCGCCCGCACTCAAAGGCAGTCAATGGAACTGCTTAAATCCAAAGAAAATGCCGAAGTTGCCAACCGCGCCAAAAGCCAATTTCTCGCTTCGATGAGCCACGAACTCCGCACACCTCTCAACGCCATTCTTGGTTTTTCTCAAGTCATGGCTCGCAACAGTTCGATCACAGAAGAACAAAAAGAATACATACAAATTATTAACCGCAGCGGCGAACATTTGCTAGAACTCATTAATGATGTTTTGTCAATGTCCAAAATAGAAGCTGGTCAAATTACCATCAATGAAAGCCGCTTCAACCTTTATAACTTTCTCAACAGCCTCAGAGAAATGCTGCAACTCAAAGCCAACTCTAAAGGCTTGAAGCTAATATTTGAAAACAGCGGCGATTTGCCGCAGTACATTCAAACAGACGAAGCTAAATTGCGCCAAGTTTTAATTAATCTGCTCGGCAATGCGATTAAATTCACTCAACACGGAACCGTTACTTTGCGCGTCAGCAGCCAAGCAGAAAACAACCCCAACGGAGAAAAACCAACCCAATTGCATTTTGAAATTGCCGATACGGGGCCCGGCATTTCTCCCTCAGAAATTTCCACATTATTCCAGCCCTTCGTACAAACCGAAACTGGTCGGAAATCCATGCAGGGAACCGGGCTAGGATTGCCGATCAGCCAACAGTTTGTCCGAATTATGGGAGGTGATATTGCTGTTGAGAGTGAAGTCGATCGAGGCACAAATTTCAGCTTTAATATCCACGTTAACTTAGTAACAGAAAGT
The DNA here is from genome assembly GCA_043767465.1 of Cyanobacteriota bacterium. Taxonomy (GTDB): domain Bacteria; phylum Cyanobacteriota; class Cyanobacteriia; order Cyanobacteriales; family Microcoleaceae; genus Microcoleus. The sequence goes on along the minus strand of JAYUGZ010000247.1, from coordinate 4,027 downwards.
GACGAACCACCAGAATCGCCGGTTAAACAAGTTATTGCTTTAGAACCCGGACAACTAACTTATCGGATATTAATAGTTGAAGATGTAGCGGAAAATCGCCAACTGCTGGTCAAGCTCCTGGTACCGCTGGGATTTGAAGTCCGCGAAGCAACTAACGGTGAAGAAGGAATTGCTTTGCAGTCAACTTGGAAGCCGCACCTGATCTTAATGGATATGCTGATGCCAGTGATGGACGGGTACGAAGCGACAAGACAGATCAAGCAAACTCCAGAAGGTAAAGAAACAATAATTCTTGCCCTGACTGCAAGTGCTTTTGACGAGCAGCGACAAATAATTTTGTCTGCTGGTTGTAACGATTTGATCTGTAAACCGTTTCGGGAAGAGGTACTATTTGAAAAGATAGCGCATCACCTGAACCTGCGTTATATTTATGAGGAAGAAAACTCATCTACTTCTTTGTCAGCACCGACGCTGCTTAAAAGTTTGACCACCGAGGATTTGAGTGTAATGCCCACCGACTGGGTGGTCGAGTTGCACCGATCAGCACTTTGCGTTGACGACAACCGTATCCTCGAACTTATCGAGCAAATTCCCGAAACTGAGGCAAATCTCGCTAACGCTTTAACAGATTTAGTCGATAACTTTCGGATAGATATCATTATCGATTTAACTCAATTATATTATGATGAACGACCAGCCATTACCAGCGACTCCTAGAGACATTCTGATCGTTGACGATATGCCGGACAACTTGCGACTTTTATCGACTATGCTGACATCTTACGGGTATCATGTCAGGAAGGCTATTAACGGACAACTGGCTCTGCAAGGGGCGCAGATATCTCCTCCCGATCTAATTTTACTAGATATTAATATGCCGAAAATGAACGGCTATGAAGTTTGTGAGAAGTTGAAGTTAAGTGAAAATACTAAAGATATTCCGGTAATTTTTATAAGTGCGCTAGATGACGTGATGGAAAAAGTTAAAGCTTTTCAAGTAGGAGGAGTAGATTATATTACTAAGCCGTTTCAAGTAGAAGAAGTCTTAGCCCGCGTCCAAAACCAACTTTCCCTGCGATCGCTGCAATCCAAACTGCAACTGCAAGCTAGGGAATTGCACGATCGCAATTCTAGGTTGCAGGAAGAAATCGCAGAAAGACAGCGGGCTGAAGAATCAATCCGGTTTTTGCTGGAAACTACGCGGGCGATCGGCGAAGCTGTAGACTTTCACTCAGCTTTAGAAGTAATTCTGCACCAAGTTGGTCAGACAATCGGATGGGATTTAGGAGAAGCTTGGATTCCTGATGCAGAAGGAACTGTGCTGAAATCTGCCCGGGGCTGGTATGCGAGTAACACGAACATGGAATCGTTCCGCAGCCAAAGCGAAAAACTGACATTTGCCATGAATGTAGGGCTGCCGGGACGAGTTTGGGCATCCAAGGAACCGGAATGGGTAGAAGATATTTCCCAGGGATACCCGCATTTTCTCCGAAGTGAAATAGCACTAGAACTCGGATTCAAAGCGGGTTTTGGTGTACCGATTTTGGTAGGGGATGAAGTATTGGCAGTGCTAGTTTTCTTTAAAATTTCGGCTTGTGGGAAAGACGCCAGATTTATAGACGTTTTTAATGCTGTCGGCACTCAATTAGGTTCTCTTGTTCAGCGCAAACAAGCAGAAGAATTGCTGCGAATTGCTGAAGAAAAATATCACAGCATTGTCGAAAATGCGATGGAAGGCATTTTTCAAAGCACGCCTTCAGGAGGCTATCTCAGCGCTAATCCAGCTTTGGCAAAATTGTACGGTTACGACTCGCCAACAGAACTGATGTCTTGCATTAAAGATATTTCTCAGCAACTGTACGTTGAGCGGGAACGCCGCCTGGAATTCGTGGCGGCTGTGGATGCAGAAAATGCGGTTTCGGGCTTTGAATCTATGGTAATCCGCAAAGACGGATGCCGGATTTGGGTATCAGAAAATGTCCGAGCGGTGCGGGATGCACAAGGCGATCTGATGTACTATGAGGGTACTGTTTCTGACATTACAGAGCGCAAATTAGCGCAAGAAGAGCTGAAGATTCAACAGGAACAAAGTGAGAAGTTGCTGTTAAATATTTTGCCAAAACCAATAGCAGAACGCTTGAAAGCCCAGCAAACTACAATTGCTGACAGTTTTGGCGAAGTAAGTGTTTTATTTGCTGATATTGTTGGCTTTACTGAGCTGTCGGCGAGAATGTCTCCGACGGAATTGGTAAAGCGATTGAACGTAATTTTTTCCCACTTCGATCAGTTAGCTGAAAATTACGGTGTGGAGAAAATTAAGACTATTGGCGATGCTTATATGGTAGTTGGGGGATTGCCTACACCGAGCGAGAACCACGCTGAGGCGATCGCCCAAATGGCCCTAGGAATGCAGGCAAAGATAGCTAAGTTGTCCGCCGAGACAGGGGAAAAACTAGCAATTCGCGTCGGCATCAATTCCGGGCCGGTAGTTGCGGGAGTGATTGGTGTGAGCAAGTTTACCTATGATTTGTGGGGAGATACGGTGAATGTGGCGGCGAGGATGGAGGCTACGGGTTCTGCAGGCAGCATTCAAGTTACTGATGTTACTTATGAGCTTTTGAAAGATCAGTATTTGTTTGAGAGACGGGGCGTGATTCCAATAAAAGGTAAGGGAGATATGATGACTTATTGGTTGCTAGAAAAAATTAGTCAGTTGACAGTTGACAGTTGACAGTTGGCAGTTGTCAGTTGTTAGTTGTTAGTAGTCATTGGGAATTGGGAATTGTTAACTGTTGACTGTTGACTGTTGACTAATGACTGTTAACTACTGACTACTGACTACTGACTACTGACTTCTGCTATGATGAAAGTAGTTAACGAAACTTTACATAATAACCGTGACTGCACAACAATTAGTATCTGCAACCAGCTTTGAAAAATTAATTTGGACTTGGAAAGGTCACAAAATCCAATATACCGTCCAAGGAACCGGCCGCCCTCTGATCTTGATTCACGGGTTTGGGGCTTCGATCGGACATTGGCGCCAAAATATCCCCGCACTCGCGGCCGGCGGCTACCGTGTATTTGCGCTGGACTTGCTGGGATTCGGGGCTTCCGCCAAACCGGCCCTCGATTACACTCTGGAATTGTGGGAAGAATTGCTGACAGATTTCTGGACGGAGTTGGTACAGGAACCGGCGGTATTTGTCGGAAATTCGATCGGCGCTTTGCTGAGTTTGATGGTAGTCGCCAACCATCCAGAAATATCAGCCGGCGGTGTCTTAATCAACTGTGCCGGCGGGCTCAACCATCGACCCGAAGAACTTAGTTTTCCCTTGGGATTAGTCATGGGGACTTTTGCTAAATTAGTTCGATCGCCCATCATCGGCCCATTCGTCTTCAATAACATCCGCAAAAAACACCGCATCCGCAACACCCTGCGCCAAGTCTACAGCAACCACGAAGCCATCACCGACGAACTCGTAGAGCTACTGCACGCCCCCTCCTGCGAGGCCGGAGCTCAACAAGTATTTGCCTCAATTCTCACGGCCCCAGCAGGCCCTCAACCGTCGGAATTGCTGCCAAAAGTCGATCGTCCGTTACTGGTACTTTGGGGCGCAGACGACCCCTGGACGCCGATCGCCGGTAGCCAGATTTATCAAGAATTAGCCGCCAGCGGTAAACCTGTGAAATTTGTGTCAATTCCCAACACGGGCCACTGTCCCCACGACGAGCGGCCAAATGAGGTCAATCATCTGATTTTGGACTGGATGCAGGAATTGAACTAAGATTTTTCTGCGGAATGCAAGGAAAGGGCGATCGACCAAAACCCTTGCATTCCAAAGGTTATGCCTCGCTCCACCGCACTCGCACCCAGGATTGGGCAGACTCAACAAACATTTTTTGTAAAAAGTATTGACACATTCGGCCGAGTCAGCTATATTGATGGACGTGTGAGGAGCGAACCAGAAAAAGCACCGAGACGAAACACGGCCAGTCGTCGGTGCTTTTTCTGTGGAAAGGCATT
>JAYUGZ010000246.1:0-12856 GCA_043767465.1 Cyanobacteriota bacterium | reverse complement strand
TCGCATTACCTATGGTACTGGTACGGGTCGCTATCAGTTGGTACGGGGGATCGACCCTGGGAAAGATCAGTCTTATTTCTTGTATGGTTTAACACAAGACTTACTCGCAGGTACGGAGTTTCCTTTGGGGGAAATTACCAAGACCCAAACTCGCAGAATTGCGGCGGAATTTGGCTTGACAACCGCTGATAAGCCGGAAAGTCAGGATTTGTGCTTGGTGGAAAGTAACGGTTCGATGCGGGCTTTTCTGGATAAGTACATTGCGCCGCAAAAGGGTGACATTGTTGACAAGGCTGGCCGCGTACTCGGACAGCATGATGGTGTGCACCACTACACCATTGGCCAGCGGAAGGGACTCGGCATCGCTGCACCGGAACCGCTGTATGTGATTGAACTTGATGCTGGTGCTAATCGGGTGATTGTGGGCGATCGCCAGTTGGCGGTAGAATCTGAGTGTAATGTCCAGAAAGTAAATTGGGTTTCTGTGGCGGAACCGACGGCTCCGATTCGGGCTTCTGTGCAGATTCGCTATCGATCGCAACCCGTCCCCGCTACAATTATTCCTGTGGAACCATCCGAAGCAGACGAAAAAGGCAGCGGTACCAGAGTCAAGGTAATTTTTGACGAACCGCAGTTGAGTATTACCCCCGGACAAGCAGCAGTTTGGTATGACTCAGATGTACTGTTGGGCGGCGGCATCATCGAAAGAAAAAAACTCCCAAGATAAGACGGCGGTTGAAACCGCGTGTTGTCAAACACTCACGCGACGGGAGCGGGTTGAAGAAGAGTCGGCAATTAGAAATTACGTTATTTTCGACCGTCGGCCCGAAAGCGGACGAAAGTTTTTGTAAACCTGGTTTCAACCGCCCGCCTCATCCTTTCTTTTCCAAGCGCAACACATTGCCCCTAGTGTTAGTACGATAAACCCAAGTTTGACTGCCGTCAGAAACCACCACCCGCCAACCTTCCACAAACATTTGGGCACAAACTTCCTCCGCTTGCGCCAGTCCCAAACAACTATTGGGCCAACTTTGGCGGCTCGATTCAGTGACTTTCAACTTGCTAACAGCAATCCCAGTTTGGCGGGACAAGTCTTGGCGAACCGCTGCCGCTAGGGTTGCGGGCAATTGGTTGGGGGGATTTTGGCGCGTATCCGCTGCCAAAAAATTACCCGCAACCATAGCCTGACTGTTGATGGCCAATCGGGAGTTGATGGTTTTTTGCACGGCCGCAGGGGGCAATTGCGGCGCGGTTTGCTGCTGTGGACTTTCCCACTGGGCGAGGGACTTTTTGAGAGCACCGGCGTTAGCCGCTGCGGTGTGCATTAGCGCTGGATACATTTCCCAGGCGAGAATTGCTGTCAGCACCACAGCTAAGATTAAAGGATTTGGCTGCTTGGGGTTTCTGTTTTGATTGTTTTGAGAGTTATTTTCGGACATTGGTTTCATCTTACGCCCTCTACCTCACTTTACACTCTGGCGCGATCGTTCTCGATCGCCCAAATGCAGATGATATTTATTTATACACTGCTGAGTCGTGCTGTTTGTTCCTTTGTGCATAACGGACTTTACTTAGTCGTGCGGCACAGGTATTTTATAATCGCTGGCGCCATCTGTGTTTCCGGAAACTTGCACTAACCAGCTCTTACTTAATTTTTTCTGTTAGCTTCTAAGTATAGAAAAAAAAATCGGGTTAAGTAAATATTCTTAAAAAAATCTGATTCTGGTCAAGAACCTCAGTACAAATGACTATTCATACTGCAAAAACTAATAAAGCTGTTTTAGACTGTAAAATGCGACCTGAGCGGGTGAGGTATGATGGATGCCACACCATCTGTTACCGCAGGACGGGAATGCTTTAAAAATTAAGCAAGCGCTCGCTGACTAATTTTAGCATTCTGATTTTATAAAGCGATCTTCAGTCGATTCTTACATTGAAAATTTGAGATTTATTTCCAACGCAGTGCATCTGAGAGTTATAACTTGGGTCTAAGATTTTGAATTCTGCGCCACAACCCTGCGGGGGCTTCTATGTTTTTCTGAGCAGATTCAGACTTTTGTAGCGATCGCTACTTTTTTAGTACAATTTTATTTGAATGTATTATCTATGAACAAAAAATCCCTCGGAATCCATTTAATGAATCGACTGACCTATCCTCAAAAGTTTATTTTGATCGGTTTTCTATTTGCCATGCCGTTAACTTTGGTCATGTACCTGTTGATTTCCGAAATAAACAGCAAAATTGATTTTACCCAAAAAGAAATCTACGGCAATCAATACCTCCGCCCGCTGCGCCAGTTGAGGGAATACATACCAAAACTTCAACTATTAAATTATCATGATTTAAATACCAATTTTAGTCAGCCAGATTCCACAGCAAATTTAGAATCCAAAATAGACGCCAACTTTCAATTTTTGGCAAATACAGATCGCCAATTAGGAGAAAGCTTAGTTTCTACCGATAAAATTAACAATATTTATCAAAATTGGCAAAATTTTAAACTTCGCCGCCAGCAGTGGAGTTTAGAAACTTACGACGTTGTTTATTATAAATTAGCTGTAGATATTAATAGATTGAGTTCTCATGTCGGAGATACTTCCAATCTAATATTAGACCCTGATTTAGATACCTATTATTTGATGGATGCTACTTTGCTGAAGATTCCAGAAATACAAAAAATCTTGTCACAAATTAGGCTAATTTCTCGCAAAAATAGCTTGCGGTCGGATGCGACATCTGAAGAAAGAGCGCAACTGATTACTTTTTCGGGGAAGTTGAGAGAACTCAATCAGGATTTAGCAATCAATATGGAGGTAGGATTTAGCAATAATCCTCACGGGAATCTGCGACCTAAATTAAGCGATCATTTGAGAAATTTTAACTCGGTAGTAGAGCAACTAACTGGGCAAATAGATAAACTGATTAATCCCATAACCGTAGTGGAATATTATGGCTATTTCGAGGGCAGCGATCGAGTTCTGAATTCAAGTTTTGAACTGTGGGACGAAAGTCTCAATGAATTAGACTTTCTCTTGCAAAAGCGGATTGATAGTTTTGTTGCGAAAAAACAAACAATTTTTATTTTTGTGTTAATAATTTTAGCAATTGTTATTTATTTATTTGTATCTTTTTATAGGTCAGTGATGCAAACTGTATTTGTGCTGGACGAAGCCTCAAAAAAGATGGCGGGCGGTAATCTAGAGCATAAAATTATTTTGAATAACAGAGATGAACTCGGGCAAGTTGTGGCTTCGTTTAACAATATTGCTGATGCCTTAGTTGGTGCAAACCAAGAAATTACTGTTCTCAACGATCGCCTAAAAGCAGAAAATGTGCGGATGAGCGCCGAACTCGATGTCACTCGCAAGATTCAGCAGATGCTGCTGCCAAAAGACCGAGAGCTGAAGGCAGTTGTGGGCTTAGATATTGCGGGATTTATGGAAGCTGCTGATGAAGTAGGTGGTGACTATTACGATGTACTCCAGCACGAAGGTAGAGTGAAAATTGGGATTGGTGATGTGACGGGACACGGATTGGAGAGTGGGGTTTTAATGATTATGGTTCAAACGGCAGTCAGAACTTTGCTCGCCTACAATGAACCAGATCCGGTGAGATTTTTAAGTGCTATTAACAGTGCAATTTACGATAACGTGCAGCGGATGAAATGCGATAAAAATGCCAGTCTTGCCTTGCTAGACTACAAAGAGGGAATGCTGAAGTTGAGCGGCCAGCACGAAGAAATGATTGTGGTGCGGTGTAACGGTTCTGTCGAGCGGTTTGATACGATCGATCTGGGTTTCCCGATCGGGCTGGATGCAGATATTGCTGAATTTGTTGCTGAAACAATTGTACAGTTGCATTCAGGAGATGTGGTAGTGTTGTACACTGACGGGATTACGGAAGCTGAAAATATGGATAAAGCGCTGTACGGGTTAGAGCAGTTAATTGAGGTAATACAGATTAATTGGCAGCAAACGGCGGCAGAAATCAGGCACGCTGTAATTGACGACGTGCGATCGCACATCGGCGAACAAAAAGTTTTTGATGACATCACATTGCTGGTACTCAAACAAAAATAAGTAATGGGCATGGGGAATGGGGAATTGGGCATGGGGCATTGGGAATTGGGAATTGGTAGCAACAATTCGCAAATAACAAATAACAAATAACAAATAACAACCGTCAACCGTCAACCGTCAACCGTCAACCGTCAACCGTCAACTAATATGATTCAGACTTTCGGCGATTTCATCGAGCAGTCACCTAGCCAAGAATACTTAATAATTGGATTTTCCCCGAGTTCGATCCCCCTCAAGCAGCGGTGGCGGAACAACGGTTTATCCGCAGATTTTCTGGCTGACTACCTGACGAGTTTTTTCCCGGGAAACGAAGACGAACCCTCGACAATTGACAGACAAGCTGAAATTAAAAGTGCTGTTAGCTACATTGCTAACGAGTTATTAGAGAATGCGATGAAGTTTAATGATGAAAGCTCGGAGTACCCGATCGACATTAAACTGCAATTAGAGAGTGACCGAGTGATTTTTTCGGTTGCTAACAGCATTTCTGAGCAGGCTGTGGACAAGTTTCAGGCTTACATTCAGCATTTGCTGGCCTCCGATCCGACCGAGCTGTACATTGAGCAGTTGGAAAAAAATGCTGCTGAGGAAAGCTGTACCGTTTCTGGATTGGGCTTGCTGACTATGCTCAGCGATTATAGCGCCCAAATAGGCTGGAAGTTCCAGACCGTGCAAAAATACCCGGAAGTGATTACGGTGACAACCATGGTGCAATTGATAGTATAGGCCGAGCTGACGATCGATCTTATCTAAGGGACTTTTTTTCTAAGGAAATGGAAATTAAAACACAAGATTACCTGATCTGCTACGATCCAGCAACGGCAACTGTGAGTTTTATTGGCTCTCTGAGACTGAGTGGGCCTGCGGAGTACGCGCCGATAGTGGAGTTGCTGGGCGAGGTAGCCGACAAAGAACCCGCGAAAATCACCCTTAATTTGCAGCAGTTAGAATTTTTGAACAGTTCTGGCATTAATATGCTGTCGAAGTTTATCATTGAGGTGCGCAAAAAATCCCGGCTGCAAATTGCAGTACAAGGATCTCAACGCATAGCTTGGCAAGGTAAATCTTTGAAGAATTTCCAGCGCCTGATGCCTAGTTTGCAGTTGGAATTAGTATAAACACGCGATTACTTTTATGGTGCGGGCTGCTAAGCAATTTTCTTTTAGTAAAGGCGCAAATTCTCGGGTTATGCTGGAAGAACAACCATCTAGAGAACAGCTACTTTTAGAGATAGAAAGATTGCGCCAGCAAGTGGAAGACTTGAAGGAGGAAAAAGCGGATCTAGAAATTTTGCTGGAAACTACTGCTGAACATTCCGATACAGTTGAAACTGAGTTGCGCTATCGGGCATTGGAAGCGGTGCGCGAAGGCGAAATCAAGCTGGCTCAATTTCTGGAAGCGATTCCCGTAGGCGTCGCCGTACTCGATTCTCAAGGCAAACCTTACTACGTCAATCACGCCGGACAGCAGTTATTTGGTCAAGGGGTTTTGCCGTTAAATGCAGTTGAGGATTTTTCAGAAAGTTATCAAATTTATGTCGCGGGAACTGATACTATTTACCCTTCCGAGAATTTGCCGATCGTTCGAGCTTTGAGGGGCGAAAATTCGACTGCTGACAATCTGGAAATTCATCAACCAGGCAAGAAAATTCCCCTTGAGACTTGGGGAACGCCAATTTTTGAGGCCGGTAAAGTTGCTTTTGCGATCGCAGTTTTTCAAGATGTTACGGAACGCAAACAAGCTGAAGCCGAGCGTCATAAATTAATTAAGGAACTATTTGAGCTGAATCAGAATTTGGAAAAATCCCTGGATGCCGAATCAGAATTAACTGATGCTTACGGGCGATTTGTGCCGCATCAATTTCTAAATTTGTTGGGATATGAAAGTATTATCGATGTCAATTTGGGCGACCAAGTACAGGAGGAAATGTCGGTGCTGTTTGCGGATATCCGCGACTTCACGACGCTTTCGGAAACTATGACTCCCCAAGAAAATTTTAATTTTATCAATGCTTACCTTTCGCGGATGGAGCCTGCTATTACTAGCAATAACGGCTTTATTGACAAATATATCGGCGATGCAATTATGGCTCTGTTTAGCGACTGTGCAGATGATGCAGTGAAAGCTGGTATTGAAATGTTAAATATCCTGACTGCTTACAACGAACACCGTCAAAGTATCGGTTACATCCCGATTCAAATTGGTATTGGCATCAATTCGGGTTCTTTGATGTTGGGGACAGTGGGCGGCAACAGCCGAATGGACAGCACTGTGATTAGCGATGCTGTTAATTTGGCTTCTCGGATTGAAGGATTGACCAAAGATTACGGCGTACCTCTGTTAATTTCTCAGCAGACTTTGGAACGGTTGCGAAATCCGGCTGATTATGCTATTCGGATTGTGGATAAAGTACAGGTAAAAGGAAAATCTCAATATGTGATAGTCTATGAGGTATTTGATGCCGATCCGCCGGAAATTCTGGCGGCTAAGCTAGCAAATTTGCCCGTATATACTGAAGCGATGTTACTGTGCGATCGCCAGGACTTCCGACAAGCGGGAAAATTGTTTGAAGAGTGTTTGAGGACAAATCCGAGCGATCGGGTAGCTCGGATTTACCTGAAACGCTGTCGGGATTGGCGATCGCTCCTCAAGGGAATTTAGAGGAAGTCATTAGTCAGTAGTCAGTAGTCAGTAGTCAGTAGTCATTAGTTTAGTAACTGGTTCCCAGGCTCTGCCTGGGAACCCATATACAGAGGCTCTGCCTCGTTTGGAAAAAAGGAGGCAGAGCCTCCGGATCTGCGTTCCCGGGCAGAGCCTGGGAACGAATAGAATAAACCCTGGATTTTTGCGAGAAACCGGGTTTCTAGCCCCCCATGAGTAAACAATGAAACTGTCCGAAGTGTTGTGATAATATAATTAGTCATTTGGAGTGTCAATAAAAGACGATGGGAATCAACAAGCGGCAGCCGAGAATATCTATAAAACCTTCAGCGATCAAAATTATAGCTCTGTTCTGCCTGTGCTGCTTGTTAACGGCAAGTTGCGGACAAGGAGCTTCTCGATCGCCCAATTCGCCCAATTCGGCAAACAACGCCAACAACGATCGCGTGACAATTGGCACAACCTTGAAACTGCGGACGATCGACCCTGCGGACGCTTACGAAACCATATCAGGACAACTGCTGCGCAATTTGGGTGACACTCTCTACACCTACGAGTCGGGAACGACTGAGTTAATCCCCCACTTGGCGACAGCAATGCCAACAGTGAGCAAAGACGGATTGACATATACAATCCCCTTGCGTCAAGGCGTAATTTTTCACGACGACACACCGTTTAACGCCGCAGCAATGGAGTTTTCCTTGCAGCGGTTTATCAAAAATGGCGGCCGTCCGTCTTTCTTGTTAGGCGATGCAGTAGCATCGGTGAAAGCGACGGGCGAATACGAATTAACTTTTCAACTCAAAAAGCCTTTTGCTGCGTTTCCTTCCATGCTGACATTTGCCGGTCTTTGTCCGATTTCTCCGAAAGCTTATGAGATTGGGGACGGCAAATTTAAACCCGATACGTTTGTGGGAACTGGACGCTACAAACTCGCAAAATATGGTAGCGATTCTCTCAGGTTTGACGTGTTTGACAAGTATTGGGGGGAAAAACCAGTCAATAGAGGGATTGACATTTTGCTGCTTTCGAGTTCCTCAAATTTGTTCAATACTTTTCGGACTGGTGCGATCGATATAGCTTATTTATCCCTGGATGCGGATCAAGTTCGCAGCTTGGACGAGGGAGCGAAAAAAGGGAAATGGCAGGAAATCGCGGGGGAGAGCAGTACAGTTAGTTATATGACGCTGAATATCAATTCTAAACCGCTGGATAAGTTGGAAGTCAGACAGGCGATCGCCGCGGCGATGGATCGGCCCCTGATTAACGATCGCGTCCTCCGGGGACAAGCACAACCACTGTACAGTCTGATTCCCACAACCTTCGACGTTAACAAACCCGTTTTTAAGGAACTGTACGGCGACGCCAACATGGCAAAAGCCAAGGAATTGTTAACAAAAGCTGGATATTCGGCGGCGAATCCATTTATTCTGCAAATTTGGCATCCTACTGGTTCCACGAAGCGAGCGTTAGTGGCGAGTACCATCGCAGCGCTAGCCAAACTCAAAATGGACGGGATAATGCAGGTGGAAGTTAACAGCGTCGAATCTCCGACTTTGTTTCAGAATATCGAGAAGGGGATTTATCCTGCGGTGTTAGTGGATTGGTACGCTGACTTTTTCGACGCTGACAATTACATTCAGCCGTTTATGGATTGTGCGACGGGTTCGGCGACGGTTGGGTGTGAGAAGGGGGCTAGTCAGGGGCAAGGTTCGTTTTATTATAGCGATCGGGTAAATCAACTGATTGCCAAACAGCGCCAAGAACCAAACCCTCAAACCCGCAAAGCTTTGTTTGGCGAAATTCAGGACATACTAGGTAGAGATGTACCTTTCATCCCTCTTTGGCAGGATAAGGACTATACTTTTGCTCAGAATAATATTACTGGTGTCCGTCTAGAACCGACGCAATCCTTTCCTTTTTGGTTCCTGAAAAAGCAATAATTGTTTACAATAACTCTCAGCGGTTGAAACGACTATAAATATATCATATTTGGTGCACAACAGGGTGATGATTGTCACAGTTTATCGAAGAGACTAATCACCCAACTCTCTCAAAAAATGTTGGATAGTATTAAAGAGAGAGAGACATCGCTGAGGGTGAGTATATGAAATTTGGAATCTTAACAACAACTGGGCTTTTAATTGTGATCGCTTTTGCTTCGTCCGTCAAAGCAGAAAACGTATCACAAGTCAAGCAACTATTAGAAACTAAAAAATGCAGCAAATGTGACTTGACAGGAGCGCAGCTTGCTGGTATGAATCTCAGCGGGGCAGACTTGAGCGGTGCAAATTTGAGCGGTGCAAATTTGAACGGTGCTAACCTCAACGAAGCCAAACTGAACGAAGTAAATCTTACACAAGCTAAATTGCAGGGTGCGAGTTTAATTGGGGCTAAAATGCACGGGGCAAATTTGGAAGGTGCTGATTTGAGCCGCGCTAACCTGAGTCTGGCGGGTTTAGTAATTGCCCGCTTGAAAAATACCAACCTCACCAGCGCTAATTTAATCGGCGCTAATTTGGAAAGTGCTAATTTGGCAGGTGCGAACCTGAGAAATGCTCGCCAGTCTGTAGCGAATTTAGCTAATGTCAGCCTCCGGGGCGGCAGTTTGTCGGGAATAGATGTGATGGGAGTCAACTTGCGGGATGCAAATTTGACTGGTGCTAATTTGACGGGCGCTAATTTGAACGGTTCGGACTTGACTGGTGCTAATTTAAAGGATGCGAATATGGCAAATGTGGATTTGAAAAACGCTTCTTTGCCGTAGGACGATCGCCAATTGCTATATCACACTATCGTGTTTAACAACCTTAATATAATCATGTAGGGGCAATTTCCGAAATTGCCCCTACAATTTTAAGTGCCGTAATTTTAGTTTTCCGTTCAGCCTCAGATGAATGAGGACTGAAGTCCGAACGATCAAACCTAATATTTATTTAACTTGATTTGAGATCAATCTTCGTCAGCGGCATCTTGGGGGAAACGGATAATGTCATCATCACCCAGGTATTCGCCATTTTGGATTTCAATCATCACCAGGGGAATGACGCCGGGGTTTTCCACGCGGTGAGCCGTATTCATGGGCACGTAGGTTGACTGTTTCTGCATGAGAATCGTTTCTTTGTCATCGCAGATAACTTTAGCGGTTCCGGAGACGACAACCCAGTGCTCGCTGCGGTGATAGTGCATTTGGGTGCGGATGTGGTGCCCCGGTTTGACTTCGATGCGATTGATCTTGTAACGATCGCCCGCGTCTATGACTGTAACTTTACCCCAAAACCGGGTTTGCGAGGCATCGTCCGTTTTTTCGATTGTGTCCACTGTTTCCACCATGCTGTTGATCTCGCTAACGGTGTCTGTAAAAATATCTGTAGTTGAAAGTATATCAGGGACTGCGTAAGTGCGATCGGCTTCTGCAAACAACGCTTACGGGTTCATTCCTGATTTTTTATCCCAGAATCGAGCTTTACGAGATTAATCGCCATTCGCGAGCATCCACAAACTGAGACAAATGCCCCACATTTGTTGTAGCAATCACCACCTCATTTCCTTGATTTGCTAATAATATTGCTTGAGCCGCCAGAATCACATCGCCATCAAGTGAATTGGGATCTGCCGTTGGCCTTCCCCTCAGTCGCGCATCCGCCCACAACTGAGCCGCGAGAAGCATTGCGTCTGTAGAAATAGGAAGGTATTGAATCAGAGTTTTGAGTAAGTCAAGTTGTCTAATACCTGCCACCTTACCCGCACGAATTAACTCACGTCGAACTTCATAATCAGCAAGTTCAGGTAGTACAGCTTTGTAGCCCATCGACGGTAGAGAGTCCAGCCAAAGTTGGCACTCTAGAGTTAGGGGAGTGGATCTGGGATTTGTGATCATTCCGAGAGGCCCAGAATCCAAAATTACAAATTTGCTCATGGATCTAATTTATTAGATAGAAACGCCACCTTGATCTAATGCCTTACTGAGAATTTCCCAGGTTTCTTTCTGCTCCTCTTCATCTCCCTCTTCTCGCCATAACCTCAGTGTTTCGCTCAAAGCTTTCTGCCTTGCTGCATCCACAACTGGATCGGGGTTGTTCAAATCGTACTTAACTTTTTCCCAAGCATCTACTGGTTCGCATTTAATCATCACACTTTCGCGAAACAGGCGAATAATCTCAAGTAAATTCGGCCAGTATGCTTGAGGAATTTTATCAATCTCCAGAACTAGCCATTCCATAGACGCTTTGGGCGGTGAAACAGAGGTCGGTTGAGGAGATTCGGTTTCTTTCTCCGCTACAGAAATAGCTGGGGATGCTTCCGGGGATGAAACAGAGCTAGCTGGCGGGAGTTCGCTTTCTTTAACTTGTTCAGGCATAATCATCTCCTTGGTGTCACTTACTCTTTAGTTTAGCAAAATAGTCTATGTTGAAATTTGTTAATCGTCACAACTTGAACTTTAGGAGATTAATCGCCATTCGCGAGCATCCACAAACTGAGACAAATGCCCGACATTTGTTGTAGCAATTACCACCTCATTCCCTGCATTTGCTTCCAATATTGCTTGAGCCGCCAGAATCACATCGCCATCAAGTGCATTGGGCTCTGCTGTCGGCCTTCCTCTCTGTCGTGCATCCGCCCACAACTGAGCCGCTAAAAGCATTACTTCTGTAGTCAAAGGACGGTATGTCAGGACATTTTTAAATTTGTCAAGCTTTTTAAGACCGTTCTCTTTTCCAGCTCTAATCAACTCGCGCCGCACCTCATAGTCAGCAATTTCAGGTAGGATTACCATTGCGCCATTATCTAGTAACGATGCTAGCCAAAGTTGGCATTCCAAATAAGGAGGTTTGGCTTGAGGATTTGTCACCATCCCCAATGGGCCGGAATCCAAAATAATTATTCTGCTCATGGAAACAATGGTCGATTAGACATCCGATCTTCATTTATCACTTGTTCAAGATATTCCGCAGTTTCTTTTTGTTCTTGTTCATCATCCTCATCTTCTCGCCACGATCGCAATAATTCGATCGCAGGTTGATTTCTTTTGATCCTTTCCTCCTTCGACAATTTAGTAAAATCTACATTTTCAGATGTCTCTGTGGCTTCCGGTAATCCGGGCTTAACTGTCACAGTTTCCAGAAATAACCGCATCATTTTAAGCAAATTCGGCCAATATGCTCTCGGAGTTTGCTGAATTACACTGACAAACTCTACCATTTCATTGCCAATGCGAGTTTCTGGTGCTGAAGCTGCTGTCGCTGGACTTTCACTGATTAAAGCTTGTTCAGACATATTTTTTTATCCTTTGTCGCATTTATATGAATCGGCGGGTCGATCGATATCCTGGATGGGAATTAGAGATTGCTGGTCAAACCCAGGTCTACTTATATTTTAAGCAAAAAACGGGGGATGATTCATGGAGATTCTGGGAATTTCTTGAACCGCAGATGTCAGCGGATGAACACAGATGAACGCAGATAAAATTCATCTGCGTTTATCTGCGTTTATCTGCGGTTCAAAAAATCACCATCTCAGTAAGCTTCGATGAAATTACTTGGTCAACACACCTTCGGGAATCCCCAAAATATCCTCAATCCGAGGCATATCTTCCAAAGCAATCACGCGCCCTTCATCCTCAAAACCAGCAATTTGATCAAAATTCAAATATCGATACAAATCACCAGCAAAAGGATTGATTTTCTTCGCCACAATCTCCATGTATTCTGCGACTGTGGGAATGCGACCCAACAGCGAACAAACAGCCGCTAATTCCGCAGAACCGAGATAAACTTGTGCGTCTTTACCCATGCGGTTGTTGAAATTGCGAGTCGAAGTTGAAAACACCGTCGTGGCATCTTTAACCCGCGCTTGATTGCCCATACAAAGACTGCATCCCGGCATTTCTGTACGCGCTCCAGCGGCTCCAAAAATGCTGTAGTAACCTTCTTCTTTCAGTTGCTGTTCGTCCATGCGAGTGGGCGGACAAATCCACAGGCGGGCTTTCACTTCCCCTGCACCTTCCAACACCTTCGCAGTGGCGCGGTAGTGACCGATATTTGTCATGCAGGAACCGACAAATACTTCGTCAACCCGATCGCCCGCAACCGCACTCAACAGCTTCACATTATCC
>JAYUGZ010000245.1:0-2029 GCA_043767465.1 Cyanobacteriota bacterium | reverse complement strand
TTGATTTTGAGATAGATGGTTTTTGGCTGGCATACATTATAACTAATGATCGCTTATCTTATATTTATATTATACAATCTAGCTGCGTGTCAGCTTATACATCCACCCCATCGACGAAACCACCGCCGAAATTTACGGCAATCTCAAAGCGGCAGTTTTCGATCGCTACGCCCCAAAAGACAAAGCCCAACGCCGTAGAACCAACATGACTCAATTGGGCATCGGCGAAAATGACCTGTGGATTGCCGCAGTTGCAATCCAGCATCAACTCACCTTAGTGACAGCAGATCGAGATTTCCAGCGTATTAAATCAGTTCAGCCATTTGAGTTGGAATCCTGGATTTTAATATCGCCAGAGTAATGATGAAGGATCTCGCCCTTCACGCATCAAGAGCGATCGCCCTTATCTAATTCACAGCCAACAAACCCGACATATTCAGCACTTTTTCTGACCAAATCCTTCCCTCTTCTCCAACCCTCATTCGTTGTTGGGCATCCTCCCAAATCCCAGCCCAAGAATATTGCCAGCAAGCTAACTGAATCTGCAACTCAACTAACTCAGCAGCTATTTCTATCTTTGCATCTTGAGCAGTCCATTCAATAAACAGCTTACTTTCTTGCAGCAAACTTTCAATGATTGTGCCATTAGCTACATTTTGACAGCGAGATTTAATTCGTGCCAAATTCGATGCTAAATTTCCCAAACGAATTGGTAATTCATCTCGCAAATAGCGTGACTTTAAAGCATTCCAATCTCTCATAATTCACCGCCCTTTCTATCAATTCCTGAGAACTTGCACTTTTTCCTCTATATCCAATCCCCCTTCGCCTAAAGTATCAGCCGAAGAATCACGATCGATAAACTCATATAACAGCTCAAAAAACTTATCAAGTGCTTTACTTTCATCCTCAGAATAAAACAGAATAACGTTAGCCCAAGACTGGCTAGTCTGCACATTGAATCTTTTTCGTATCCACTCAGGAAACTGCATAAAATCGCTATCTTGTTTCGTTGGCTGTTCTCCCAACTCATATTTAGCGATGCTGTAACCAGATAAAAAAGCCTGAAGACAAATAATTGAATGTCGTCCCAAGTACATTGAAGGAGCTTTTTTGATTTTCTCAATTAGCGTATATAAATCGTGCATTTTTTACCTCAATATTTTTCAAATAATTGTAATTTTTGCTGCTCAAAATTCCTCTTCTATAATCTTAAAACTTCCCATACCCAGTTCTAGGGTAGGAGATGTTAAATTTTGTAGCCATTCCTGCCGAGTCACACCACTACAATCTATATTATCAAAAACAATTTCCTGTTCGTCGATTGTAATTGATATCCCTTGATGGTAGCCATTAGTAGCAATTTGCTGCTGTCGTCGTAAATCATAAATCACTGACCAAGGTAGGTCTTGCCTTTCTAAATCCAGTTTAATCTGCTTACCATGTAGGTTTCTGACCGTCAAGAACTCTTTGATAGCCTGACTACATTCAACACACTGAAAAACCCCATAACGACTGGCAATTTTAGCGATATCTTCTCGAATTTCATCTAAACTACTCTGATCTAAACTCAAAGTGGAAAGTTTACCTCCTATCTTTGTGTACAAGTATATCTCAAAATCGCGGGCATTTGGAGAAGCAATATGCCATCACATCCAATATGCGAGATCAGTTTCATTGTTTCCTAGTCAGACTCCAGAAACTTTGAGCAATTCTAGTTTACCTCAAAGATGTTCGCCTTTACCAGTATCTTGATCGATCGCCTAAATGAAAGAGCGATCGCACTTATCTAATTCCCAGCCAACAAACCCGACATATTCAGCACTTTTTCTGACCAAATCCTTCCCTCTTCTCCAACCCTCATTCGTTGTTCCGCATCCTCCCAAATCCCTGCCCAAGAATACTGCCAGCAAGCTAACTGAATCTGCAACTCAACTAACTCAGCAGCTATTTCTATCTCTGCATCTTGAGCAGTCCATTCAATAAACAGCTTACTTTCTTGCAGCAAACTTTCAATTATTGCGCCATT
>JAYUGZ010000244.1:0-5115 GCA_043767465.1 Cyanobacteriota bacterium | reverse complement strand
CTTGCTTAGACAATTTGGTATTTACCTCAACTCTACATTTGATTAACTAGGAGTGTTCCAGCATTTACCTCAAAACCTATTTACTGGTAGAGATTAAATGGGAACAGGGGCAAAAATTCCGGCGACTCGATCGACTCAAACACTCAACCAACCGCTCGCTGAAGCTTTACTTGAGTAAAGTTTGGGGCAATTAGTATCGAGTTCAATCCTGTTTCTGGCAACCCTTACAAAACCTGAGAGCATCAAAAAGCTCCTAGTTAACACATCTTAGCAAAAGCTGGTGAATAACCAGCTCGATCGAGAGGGTTCAAGAGTCGCCCGAGAGAGCTTGTTGCAGTTCTGCGGTGACTAATTCCATGTTGCGATCGCCATCAACCGCAACCAACTGTTGGCGGCTCCTGTAGAAAGCGATCAAAGGCTCAGTTTGTTCGCGATAAACTTGCAACCTGCGGCGGATCGTCTCCTCATTGTCATCTTGGCGACCCCGAGACAACAGGCGAGCCACCAAAACATTGTCAGGTACGTCCAAATTGACAGCTCTCAGAGCGCAATCCTTACCAGACGTACTTCCCCCAGTACCAACATCACAGATTAGTTTGTCAAAAAACATTGCCTGTGCCACAGTGCGGGGAAATCCGTCCAGAATCCAGCCAGAACTAGCATCTGGTTGATTCATGCGTTCTTGGACGATATCCATCAATAACTGGTCGGGAACCAAATCACCAGCATCCATGTAGGCTTGGGCTTTTAAACCCAAGGGAGTTTTCGCTACCACGCAGGCGCGGAGGATGTCACCCGTAGAAATGTGGGGTATTTTCCAGAGAGCGGCTAAGAGCTGAGCCTGAGTTCCCTTTCCTGCCCCTGGAGGCCCCATAAAAATCAGTTGCATTGCGATTACTTCACCATTCCTTCATATCGCTGGGAGATGACGTAAGTTTGAATTTGCTTAGCAGTTTCGATCGCCACACCTACTAAAATCAGTAAGGAAGTTGCACCAAAGCCTCTAAAAGTTTGGACGCCGATCGCGCTTTCTACAGCAGTTGGTACAATGGCCACCAGACCGAGAAATATCGCTCCCAAGAAAGTCAAACGGTTCAAAACCTTTTCCACATAATCGCTCGTTTTCTGACCGGGGCGAATCCCAGGAATACTGGCGCCCATTTTCTTCAAGTTCTGAGACATATCTACGGGATTGACAATCAACGAAGCGTAAAAATAGCTGAAGAACAGAATCAAAGTCAGATAAAACAGCGCGTAAGCCCAAGGCGCCGGCCCGTTCGGACTCAACACATTAGCAACTTGAACCAAAAACGGCTGATTGAGAGACTGAGCAAGGAAAGAAGGCACAATCAACACCGAAGATGCAAAAATAATCGGCATCACTCCGCCTTGATTTAAGCGCAGGGGTAGATAACTGCGGCTCTCCCGATAAACTTTGCGGCCGACTTGGCGGCGAGCCGAAATAATCGGAATGCGACGAGTACCTTCCTGAACAAAAACAATCCCGACAATCGTCACCAAAAAGACCAGCAGCAGAACAATTACCCGACCAACAACTTGCGTGTCCCCACTTTGAGCCAATTCAAACGTTTGTCCCAAAGAGCGCGGCAAAACCGACACAATGTTGATAAAAATCAGCAGCGAAGCTCCGTTCCCAATGCCTCGTTCCGTCACCACTTCCGATATCCACATGACAAACATCGATCCGGCCGTGAGGGCCAAAGCAGTTTGTGGTATGAATAAAGGCGATGGAGATTGAGCAAAAGGGCTGACCCAAATCGCAATGCCAACGCTTTGCAGAATTGCCCAGCCCAAAGAAACGTAGCGAGTAATTTGAGAAATCTTGCGCCGCCCTGCTTCTCCTTCATTTTTCTGCAAGTCTTCTAAACTTGGCAGAGCCGCAGTTAGAAGTTGCACGATAATTGAAGCATTAATGTAGGGCAAAATCCCCAGCGCGAAAATCCCCAAAGCTGATAGCCCGCCTCCTGAAAACAAGTCCAGAAAGCCAATTAAAGGGCTATTTTGGACGTTTTGGGCAAAGGCGGCGCGATCGATACCGGGGACTGGCAAGTGGACACCCAGGCGCACTAAGATCAATAAGCCAATAGTTACGAGGATGCGGCCTCGCAAACCAGCAGCTTGAGCCATCTGCATGAACGTCTCTTGTGCAGTTGGCGCTTTCTCTCTACTAACGTCCATAGTTACGATTTTGGATTTTAGATTTGGGATTTTTGACTAAATCATTTTCTGATAGCAAGAAGAGAGGATTTGAGATTTGGACATCTTCTCAAACCTCAAATCTTTAGGCAATTAATTCGCAACTTCCGCCGGCGGCTTCAATTTTGGTGCGAGCACCTGCGGTAAAAGCCTTGGCGCGCACTTGCAAAGCCACATTCAATTCGCCATCTCCTAAGATTTTCAGCGGCCCATCGTCTGTCGTGACGATTTTTGCTTGAATCAAAGAGGTCAGGGTAACTTCTGTGTTTGCTGGCAGCGATGCTAATTTACTTACATTAATGATAGTGTACTCTTTGCGGTTCACTAAAGGGAAGCTTTTTAGCTTGGGCAAGCGGCGGTAAAGAGGATTTTGACCACCTTCAAAACCGGGTCTAGTGCCGCTGCCGGATCTAGCTTTTTGACCGCGCATCCCTTTGCCGGAGCTCGCGCCTTGACCGGCAGAAATACCTCTGCCTAAGCGTCGAGGGCGCTTTTGGGAGCCGGCTTTGGGTCGGGCGTCTTGCAATCTCATAGTTTTAGTAATTGGTAGTTGGTAATTGGTATACAAGAGAGCGGGTGCGCAGTAGTTTTGAGTGCGTGAGTTTTGAGTTGCGGATTTTTGATTCTCAACACAAGCACTTAACACTCAAAACTGACAGTTTCCCATTCCCTATGCCCTAACCGTAGAGGTTTTCTACTGGAATTCCGCGTTCTTGAGCAACTTCGGACAAGGTGCGAAGGGTGGAGAGGGCATTGACTGCTGCTCTGGCGTTGTTTAAGGGATTTCCCGAACCTAGCTGTTTGGCTAAGATGTTGCGGACTCCTGCTAGTTCGAGAACAGTTCGGACTGCTCCCCCTGCGATTACGCCTGTTCCGGGTGCTGCCGGACGCATCATTACTTTGGCTCCGCCGCCTGCACCGTTGATGGGGTGGGGGATGGAGTTAGCTTTGGTGAGGGGGACTTCAATTAGGTGCTTTTTGCCGTCAGCGACGCCTTTTTTAACGGCACCGATTACGTCGCTAGCTTTGCCGACTCCCACTCCAACTTGACCGCGTTCGTTGCCGATAATGACGATGGCGCGGAAGCTGAGTTTTTTACCACCTTTAACTACTTTGGTAACGCGACGAATCTGAACAACCCGTTCTTGCCATTCGGATTCTTTTTCGCGCCCTTTGTTGTTACTGCTGCTTTTTTTCTTGTTGCGCTGTTCTTTTTGTTCTGCCATAGTTTTGTCTTGTGGGAATTGAAGATTGCTAACTGGTTGTTGGCAAGTAGAAATTAACAATTAGGAATTAAGAATTTTGTTCTCGATTGTTTCTTCTTTCTTTATCTAAAAAAATAAGAATTTTATTCGAGATTCCTGATTCCTGCTATCCGTTACATCCGTTACATCCGTTACACAATCCGTTGCCGAACTTCCTTCTTCCTAAAAGTCTAACCCGGCTTCGCGAGCTGCTTCTGCAAGGGCTTTAACACGACCGTGGTAGAGGTTGCCTCCGCGATCGAATACGACTTTGACTATGCCAGCGCTGGAGCAGCGTTTGGCAATCAACTGACCGACTTTGGTGCTGGCGGTGCAATTGCCTCCCGAACCGAGTTCGGCTTTCAATTCTGGATCGAGGGTTGACGCAGCAGCCAAAGTGTGCTGTGTCGTGTCGTCGATCACTTGGACGTAGATGTGATTTTCCGATCGAAATACCGCTAGTCTGGGACGTTCGGAAGTGCCGAATACCTTGCGCCGCACGCGGCGGTGTCTGCGGTGGACTGATTCTTTGCGAGTAAGCTTCATTGTTACTTCTTACCTGTTTTGCCTGTTTTACCAGCTTTGCGCCGGACGACTTCGCCGCTGTAGCGAATACCTTTGCCCTTGTAGACTTCGGGCGGACGCACCGCGCGGATGCGGGCTGCTGTGTTGCCTACGAGTTCTTTGTCAATGCCGGAGACAATGACGTTTGTGTTGCCTTCAACTGCCACTGTGATGCCTTCTGGAGGGGGCATTTCAACTGGCTTGCTGTAACCGACGTTTAAAATCAGGTTCCGTCCTTGAACCTGTGCCCGATAACCTGTACCGATAATTTCTAGACGACGCTGAAAACCTGCGGATACACCTTCGACCATGTTGGCGACTAGGGTACGGCACAAGCCGTGCAGTTGTCTGGCGACGCGAGATTCGTCTCGGCGGGTAACGAGTAAAGTTTCGCCTTCTAGTCCCATGAGGATTTCGGCTGGGATTACTCGGGAAAGTTCACCTTTAGGGCCTTTGACGGCTACTTTTTGACCGTCTAGGGTGATGGTGACTTTGGTCGGGATGCTAATCGGACGCTTGCCAATTCGCGACATATTTTTTTGTCCTTTGTTTTTAGTTAATTAGTCGTCAGTTGTCAGTTGTTAGTTGCCAGTTGTCAGTTGTTAGCTGTTAGTTGTTAGTTGTTAGTTGTTAGTTGTCATCATTTGCTACTAACCACTAACCAATAACTAATAACTAATGACTAATGACTGCTGACTAATGACTAATGACTACCAAACATAACAAAGCACTTCACCGCCCAAACCTTGGCGTCGGGCTTCTCTATCGGTCATAATGCCGCTGGAGGTGGAGATAATGGCGATGCCAATTCCGCCTAATACTCTGGGCAGTTCTTTTCGGTTCGAGTAAACGCGAAGTCCTGGTTTGCTGACTCGCTTAAGTGCCGTGATAATGGGCTTGCGAGTTTTACCTTTGTACTTTAAAGAAAGCACTATAGTTCGCTTTATCCCTTCTGGTTCTGCTTCTTCAAATTCGCTGATAAAGCCTTCGTTTTTGAGGACTTGGGCGATGCTACGGGTCATTTTTGTAGCTGGAATTTGTGTTGTTTGGTGGCGCGCCATGCAAGAATTGCGAATGCGCGTCAACATAT
>JAYUGZ010000243.1:0-12888 GCA_043767465.1 Cyanobacteriota bacterium | reverse complement strand
CACAGCGGTTTGGTACGTTCAGTCGCATTTAGTCCCGACGGTAAAACTCTGGCTAGTGGCAATGATGACCAAACTATAAAATTGTGGGATTCTCCCAGTGGTGAATGCCTCCAGACTTGGCAAGGTCACAGAAATTGGGTAAGTTCAGTTGCATTTAGTCCAGATGGTAAAACTCTGGCTAGTGGCAGTAGTGACGGAACTATTAAGTTGTGGGATTCCCGCAGCGGTGAATGCCTCCACACTTGGCAAGGTCACAGAAATTGGGTACGTTCAGTTGCATTCAGTCCAGACGGTAAAACTTTGGCTAGCGGCAGCGGTGATAAAACTATCAAGTTGTGGGATTGTCGCAGCGGTGAATGTCTTTTGACTTGGCAAGGTCACAGCGATTGGGTAAGTTCAGTTGCATTTAGTCCAGATGGTAAAACTCTGGCTAGTGGCAGTAGTGACCGAATGATAAAATTGTGGAATTCTCGCAGTGGTGAATGCCTCCAAACTTGGCAAGGTCACAGCAATTTGATAGGTTCAGTTACATTTAGTCCAGATGGTAAAATCCTGGCTAGCGGCAGTAGTGACAGAACAATAAAGTTGTGGAATTTTCGCAGTGGTGAATGCCTCCAGACTTGGCAAGGTCACAGCGATATTGTAAATTCAGTTGCGTTCAGTCCAGACGGTAAAACTTTGGCTAGCGGTAGTGGTGATGGCACAATTAAGTTTTGGGATGTCAAAACTGGTGAGTGCCTCAAAACGCTGATAGCTGAAAGACCTTATGAGGGTATGAATATCACGGGCGTTACGGGTTTGACGGATGCTGAAAAAGCGACGATCGCATCTTTAGGGGCAGTGTGCGATCGCGCTTTGTAGAAATGCAATAATCAGGGCGATCGAATGCGATCCCCCCTAGCCCCCCTTAGGTCGGGGGGGACTGGAAGTGTTCAAAATTTCCTGCTTAAGGGGGGGATCGGAAGCACTCAAAGTCCCCCTTCTTAAGGGGGATTTAGGGGGATCGAATTCGGGCGATCGACCTTATTTGTTGTGATACAATTAACTATAAGTAGTGAATTTTGGGAGTTGCTAAAATGAACACTGTTAAATTATCGATCGAGGGCGATCGCCAGACTGTAGTTTTACCGAAGGAATACCAGTTTCAAGATAGCGAAGTTTACATCAAAAAAATAGGTAATGTTGTTGTTCTAATCTCCAAAGACAATCCGTGGCAAATTTTGTTTGATAGTTTAAAACTTTTCTCTGAAGACTTCATGGAAACTAGAGAACAGCCTGCTTTGGATCTCAGAGAGGCACTGGAATGAGATTTTTACTGGATACCAATATTTGTCGCTCTTTTTGCAGGCTAAGGGCGATCGCAAATAAGTGCGATCGAATTAACTCTAACAGGATTGATATCAAATTCAGTCGGATCGGGCATAATATTGCGATCGCACAATTCCACCTCAATTTTTCCGTTTCAATGCCTTAACAAACATTTGCCCTCCCAAAAATCGCCACAAAAAAGGCAATTTCAAGTAAACCTTTAACAACAAAGGCGAGGCCGGCCGCCCTTTCGTCGAAAATGGTAAAAATCTCGGTATCATTACATCAACTTTAAACCCGACAGTTTGTAAAAGCTCTTGCAGCGATAAGTGTGTAATCGGTAATTGATGGTCAATAAAATCGTAGTATTCCTTGTAAGAGTATTTGAAATTTGGCTGAATCACCAAAAGACAACCGCTAGGCTTCAGTGCATCAAAGCAAAATGAGATAATTTCTACAAGTTCCTCTTTGTTGCGGAGGTGTTCAAAAAAATTAGAGATAAAAATGCGATCGAACTGTTGGCTAAAAGAAGTATGCTTGTCTAAATTAAGCACATCAATATTCAGCACCTTGACATCAGCATCAGCAAATAACTTGGAATCGGGATTCAGGTCAATTAAACATTTTTCGCCCGCCCGAATTTGATTGATAAACTCGCAGTAACCGCCGCCAATATCTAAAACCGCTGATTTGGGAGGAACATAATCTTGTAAAAACTCGTCAATTAAAACTTTCCAAAGTGCCACCTTGGCTTGCATCTGTCTAGCATCAAAGCGGTTGGCATACAATTTTTTGAGATATGTGTCAGTTTTCATAGTAAGATAGCATAGACTGAGTATGAGTTTATCACGCGATACAGCCAACTATGAATGTTATATCTACCGAAATACCGGACGTTCTGATAATTGAGCCTAAAATTTTCGGAGACGATCGCGGTTTCTTTTTTGAGAGTTTCAATCACCAAGCTTTTGTGGAAAAAACAGGCGTGACGGCAGATTTTGTGCAAGACAATCATTCCAAGTCTTCTAAAAATGTGCTGCGCGGTTTGCACTACCAAATGCAGCAGCCTCAAGGTAAATTGCTGCGGGTTGTGGCGGGCGAAATATATGATGTGGCGGTGGATATTAGAAAAGGTTCGCCGACTTTCGGACAGTGGGTGGGCTGTTTGATTAGTGCAGAAAATAAGCGGCAATTTTGGGTGCCGGCGGGATTTGCTCACGGTTTTTTAGTAGTATCAGACATTGCTGAAGTTTTGTATAAAACTACAGACTACTATGCACCGGGACACGAGCGGTGTATTGTATGGAATGATCCTGATTTGGCGATCGCCTGGCCGCTAGATGGTGCTGAACCAATTTTATCACCTAAAGACAAAGCTGGACAAACGTTGAAAAGAGCTCAAGTGTTTTAAATAATGAAAATTTTACTCGCAGGCGGCAGCGGACAGCTAGCTCAAGAATTGCATCCCATACTATTATCTGTGGGAGATGTCATTGCAGTCGATCGCACTTCCGTCGATTTATCCCAACCCGAAACCATCCGTCAAGCAATGGCTGACATTCAACCGGATGTAGTTGTGAATGCCGCTGCTTACACTGCGGTGGACAAAGCGGAAAGCGAAGCACAATTAGCCCACGCAGTCAATGGTATCGCACCCGGAATCTTTGCCGAAGAATGCGAGAAACTGGGCGCGAGTTTAATCCACTTTTCCACTGATTACGTATTTGATGGTAGCAGCGGTTCTGCTTATCTCGAAACAGATTCTACA
Organism: Cyanobacteriota bacterium; assembly: GCA_043767465.1. Classification (GTDB taxonomy): domain Bacteria; phylum Cyanobacteriota; class Cyanobacteriia; order Cyanobacteriales; family Microcoleaceae; genus Microcoleus. The sequence goes on along the minus strand of JAYUGZ010000243.1, from coordinate 9,812 downwards.
AACCCATTGGGAATTTATGGGAAGTCCAAATTAGCAGGCGAGGAAGCAATTAGAAAAGCGGGAAACCGACATATTATTATTAGAACCGCCTGGGTTTACGGTAACGGCGGCAAAGGTAACTTTGTCAAAACCATGCTGAGATTAGGTAAAGATAGGGAAGAACTTCGGGTAGTAGCAGATCAGATTGGCAGTCCAACTTGGACAGCAAATTTAGCTGCTGCGACTGCCCAAATCATCCCTCTGCTTGGGCTAGAAAGTTTTGGGACTTACCAGTATACTAACAGCGGTGTGTGTAGTTGGTACGATTTTGCGATCGCCATTTTTGAAGAAGCAGAGAAACTCGGCTTTCCCCTCAAAATCAAGCGCGTAATTCCCATTACCACCGCCGAATATCCCACACCCGCAAAACGTCCCGCTTTTTCTGTACTTTCTACAGTAAAAATATCAGCACTTCTGGGAACCTATCCTCCCCACTGGCGGCAAGGGCTCAGACAAATGTTAGCAAGAGAAATGAAGTGAAAAATTGAGGAAATATGAGGGCGGGTTTTGTTCAAAAATTGTCTGTCATATGCTTTACTGCGTTTAGTTTGTCTCTTTGAGGCGCTGTTTATGCCCCGGAGATCCCCCTAAATCCCCCGAAAGCAAGGGGGACTTTGACAGCATTCTTGTTCCCCCCTTGCTTTCGGGGAATCGGCTTTAAGCCGCAGCATCAATTTAAAATCTCCCGCGAAATCAATGAAAGTCAAACAACAATATGTTTTAATTGCCGCATCAGTGCTCGGCATTCTCATACCAGCCTCCTATATCTTGTACCTGATATCGCAAGCGGGAGACTTGTCTAATTTTGATTATTGGTGGATGACTTGGAATTTTTATTCAGTAGACGGCTTTTCTACAAATCCTTTTAATTGGATATTTCGGGCGAACGAGCATTTTGTCTTGATTCCGGCGATTATCTATGCCTTGAATATTGTTGTCACCCAAGGTTCAAATATTGGTTTGTGCCTAGTTGCTTGGTTTTTGGCTTGGATTCAGTGCCAGGTATTAATTGCTTTGCTACCGTTGAGTTTAAGGCGTTTTCCGCTGCAATTTATCTCGGTTATCCTGTGCATTTCTATTTTTAATTTTACTCCGGCGGCGGCGCATAACTGGATGCGGGGATTCAGTGGTGTTCACTGGATAATTGCTAATTTATTTGTGATTTGTTCGATATTTTGTTTGCAATCATATGTGACTATTTTGTTAGACAAGAGAGAGGCGCAACCTCTAGGTATTCATTCCCAGGCAAAGATTGGGAATGAGGAATGGGAACAAAATAAGTGGGTAATTAGTAGCATTTTATTTGGAATTTTAGGCTGTATTAGTTACAGCACTCCTTTAGCTTTGTGGCCAATATTGTGTGGGACTGCTGTTGTGTTGCGGTTTCCTCGACGGATAAGTTATTTATATTTCGCTGCTTCGATTGCGGTGATTGGTATTTATTTTTTAACTTATCAAACTCCATCCAATCATCCTTCTTTAACTAAAATTAATCCACTTAAAACTCTCGAATATATTCCGATTTATCTCGGTGGGATTTTTAGAGAAAATATTATTGTTGCATCAATTATTGGGATAATTGGTTTGATGGCTGTAACGGGTTTTGTCGGTTATTGGCTATTTGTAAAAAAGGTAAATCGCCTAAATTGGCTGCCTTGGCTGTCCATCCAATTGTACACGCTACAAACGGCGTTAATGGCCGCTGTGAGTCGATCGGGATTTGGAGTCGAACAGGCCACCGCTTCCCGCTACGCCACACTCCCAGCGTTGTTTTGGATGAGTACAATTGTTCTCACAGTGCTTGCGGTGCGGGAGTTTCAGCCGACGCCGAGAATCCAAGGACGATGGTTGACACCGCTGTTTGGAGTCGTGACAGTCGCCGTCATTTTAATGTACGGGGTGGGTGGCGAAACTGCAATGGCGATCGCCCGTAGAGCCACCTATCAACCGCTAGTAGCACTTTCCTTGCAATTAGGCATCACCGACGTAACCCTAATTAAAGAGAGAGTAGGGAACAAACCCGCCGCATTTGTCGGGTTAATCGATGCCTTAAAAACTAACAAATTAGTACCATTTAATCGAGATATCAAACAACACAATTTCTGTGCAGCATTAGACACAAAAATCGATCCCAACTTACTCTCAGCACCCAAAGACGGAGTACCCGGATATTTTGATACAGTAACTAAACTCGCACCTCAAGCAGCGAGAGTAATTGGCTGGGTAGGAGACCCCGAAAATAATGTAAAATGTATTGCTATTCTCAACCAAGAAAATGTAGTGCGAGGTTTTGCCATGTCAGGATTTCCCCGCCCAGACTTAGTTAACTTGTTTGGCGATTCCTATAAATCCGCAGCTTGGAGAGGATACATTCAAACATCACCAACCGATAAATTACTGACAGCTTACGCTTCATTTACCAACCGCCAAGGTTGGGTAGCTTTACGAAACTCCCAAGTAATCAATCAAGACGGTTCAGTTAAGACTGATCCCCCCTAGCCCCCCTTCCCAAGGGGGGAACAAGAGAATTCTCAAAGTCCCCCTTCTTAAGGGGGATTTAGGGGGATCTCCGGGGCACAAGCAGTCTTAACCCAAGCCTATTGAGTTATCGATAAGAATTAAAAAAATAGCTATGCCAAAAGACCTCAGTTTCGTAATTCCCGTTCACAACGAAGAAGCAACCATCAAAATGCTGTTTGAAAAGATTAGCATTGTCATGTCCCAAACCGTAATTGACAGTTACGAAGTGATTTTCATAGACGACGGCAGCCGCGATGCTTCTTGGCGAGAAATTGCCGATTTAGCCAGCCAATATCCTAAACTAATTAAGGCGATAAAAATGCGCCGCAACTTTGGCAAATCCTCCGCACTTTCAGCAGGATTTCGCAATGCAGCAGGGAGAATTATCTTTACCCTCGATGCCGATTTGCAAGATGACCCAGCCGAAATTCCCAAATTCTTGGATCATCTAGAATTAGGATTCGATTTAGTTTCCGGTTGGCGAAAACAGCGGAATGACCCGCTTTCTAAAACTTTACCTTCCAGGCTGTTTAATGCAGTTGCGTGTTTGCTGACTGGGGTGCAAATGCACGACATGAATTGCGGTTTCAAAGCTTACCGCCGGGAAGTTTTGCAGTCGATTAAATTGTACGGGGAATTGCACCGCTACATTCCAGCTTTAGCAAACAATTTAGGTTTTAAAATTGGCGAAGTAGTTGTCGAACACCATCCGCGAAAGCACGGTAAATCGAATTATGGCTGGGAACGCTACGCGCGGGGTTTTATTGATTTGTTGACGGTGTTGGCGACGACGCAGTATTTGCACAAACCGGGTCATTTGTTTGGCGGATTAGGGTTGTGTTTTGGCTTGGTGGGAACGGTTTCGCTGAGTTATTTGATTGTGATTTGGTTTCTGAATTTGGCGGGGATGAATTTTGGGCCGATTGGTAATCGACCTTTGCTATTTTTTGGGATTTTGTGTACAATTCTGTCGGTACAGTTGATTTCTTTGGGAATTTTAGCTGAGTTGATGGCGCGGAATGTGGATGCTGATTATGTGGACAAGCAGATTTGCGAAATTATTGATGATTCGGGTTTTGATATTTAACCGCAGATAAGATTCGGCGGTTAAGATTCGGCGGTTGAAACCGCTTCTATACAAACAAAGTCGGCGCAACCCCCGACTCAATAAAGATATCATATCTGTAGGGACACGGCAGTGCCGTGTCCCTACTCAATATTTAAGGAATAGTATTACCTGATTTTAAACATGATCCATTTGCCTTCTTTATCTACTATGTCTCCGTCTATATTTGGATGCCAATCGCTGCGAGTCAGGATATAATCGGCGTTATAGTTTCGGGCTACCTTGATTAAATCGGCACTGCTGCGACGGCTGAATAAGTCGCTTCCTCCCCAAATCATTTGCGGGTTTAAGGGAACTCCTAAAATAGCTTCCATGCGATTTTTCCACTCTTTGATGCCTGTTTCGGTAAAGGGAAAGTTCTTGAAGTTGACTACAATCGCCCTTTCGGAGAAAAACTGGAAGCTGGTAACTGATGGTGGAATTAATACGAGGGCGTCGCGGCTGCTAATTTGCGAAAAGCGCACTGCTAATCTGCTTAAGTCGTCCCTGGGAACGGCATTGATATTGATTCTTGTTTGAAATACATTTAATACAGGTTTGGGCAGAATTCCTGCTACTCCAAAAGCTAAGGTGGCGGTAGTTAGCAAAGCTAATAGATGAGTTGTAGTCTGTTTTATAGATGCTGTAACAGATGTTTTTTCTAGGATAAATGGGAAGGCGAGGATTGAGAAAAAGATTGGGATGCCCATTATGCGATCGCCAATTATTTCCCATGAATCAGTCAGCGGATATGCTAAGCTAAAAATAGACGTTCCTGCGGCTAAAATCCACAACAGTATATTGTAGCGTTTGGGAAACGCATAATTTTTAGTTTGCCAAACTGCGAATCCTAAGAAAATGATACCTCGAAAAGGCAAAGTTAGTACAGATAGCACCAACAAGCTAACAGGTATTTTTTTTTCTAGGTCAATCTCATCTAGCGTCAAACAAACAGCAATAAAGATAATTAATTGAGCAAAAGGTACGGTTCTAGCTAGTTGTAGTTTAGCGACAAAAGCCAGTGGATAAACTTCGACAAATATGTAGTTTAGCAGCAGTGCAAAAATTGATGTGCAAATAATTATGTAAAAATTAACTTTGTCTGGTTTTCGCAGTAAATTTGTATTTTTGATGCACAATAAGCCGCCAACTATCAAACAGATAAAGTTGAACCAATTCCCCATATCCCAGTTTGAGGGGAGGATGTGGTGGGGATTGCGGATTTTGGCATGAATCAATACAAACTCGGCATTGTCGATAGTGTGGGTGCTGGTAGTACCTGTCAATAACATGGGTACGTATACTATACTTGCCATTGCTGCTAAAAGTGCGATCGCCAAAATCAATGTTTTGAACTTCCGCTGTCTGACAGATGCAACTGCTAAAACCGGAACCATCATCAATCCCGGCAACAAACCCACCAACAATTGTAGCAGACAACCCAACCCAAAACAGAAATATCCCGTCAGCCATTTCTGGCGCAAACTAAAGTAAATTCCCCAAATTGCGAAGGCCATCGCGAAGGTACTGGGTACTGATTTGGTGGAAAATATTAGCGTGTTACCAACATCTGTAAACGAAGCGGCTATACATAAAAAAGCTAGCGCTGCGGCGGGCAGTTTGGAATTAGTATAAATCTTGATAATTGCGTAGCAAGCTAGGATAAATGAACCGAAGGCTAGGAATTGATAAATAAAATGCGCTAGGGGAATGCCTGTCCCTAAGTTTGCCAGAAAATAGATGATATAATAATAGTAGTATCTCGGATTAAATTTCACCATTTCCTGAACGTAATAGTCATTTTTGTAGAGTTCAGGATTTAGCATAAATTGAATTGGTGGCACTTCGGGGAAATTGCCGCCAATGGGAAAAATGTAGCCTGTTGCCATCAAGGAACCGATGATGACGAAAATATAGAGAGATAGATTAAAATACCTATGGGATTTTTGATGTTTCTGCATTGATGGTTCAACTTACCTACTGACAGCTAAATTGTTAATCTCTAGTTGACATTGGTTGGTTAAATCCTGTTTGTTGCTACTCAATACCTCAAGCAGCAAATAAATTGGATTTTTTCCCCCAACTGATAGATTTAAATCGATCGCACTTTTCCCACCATAAGCCATTTCCGCAGAGTCTATCAACATACCTTGTTTGTCCCACAAAGTCAAGCGCAGGGCGACTCCCGGACATTGCTGGTTAAGTAAATTGAGTTTGCCGGTAACTTGCACTTTGTCTGAAATCGCCCCCAAATATAGGAAAGAGGTATCGAGTTTCTTGCTGTTTTTAATTGGATGAGTTACAATTTTATATAAGTTATCCGATTTTCGACTGACTGAATAATTCGCACTTGTATACACAGACTGCTGCAAACTAATCCAATCTAATTGTGTACCAGGTCGATCGACTATTTGCCGCTGCATTGCATCCAGAGTCCTAACTGCTGTCGGTATAGAAGTCTGCCGCACTCTCCGGTAAACGCTGACAGTCACATTGTTTTCCAGCTTAAACTGTTCCGGTAGCAATTGGAAATCTCGGGAAATCTCCCAGTTTTGAGTAAAAGCATCATAGACAACTTTAACAACATCTTGCTCGTGCGATCGCAAAACTTGCTCATCACCCGCCAATACTTGCTGAAAAGGTGTAGCAACCACCGCATATTGCGCCTGCAACAACTCCGGTAGCGGGTAAGTATCGCGGGAGTCAATTTGCGGCCTCCCGATGGTATTTAACTTCCACCAATCCTCGGGCGGATTAACTTTGCGGTTGGCTTGTCTGAGGATATTAGCATTAAAACTGTTAGAAGCGCCGACAATATAAATCGGTTCTGAGTTCGGTGCTAACTTTCGCAGAAACTCAACTAATTGTACAACTTCGCGGTAGTCCGATCGCACTAACGGCCCAAAATTACTCACAAACAGTCTTGAGAAATCAGCTTTCACAGGAATCAGCCCGACTGTAGCATTCACAATCAAGTACAAACCCGCCGCCCCCAGCATCAAATAGCGGACTTTTCCGCCCAGAGTCAGCCAAGTTGTCCAGAAAAATGCTGATAATCCCAAAAGTGCGATCGGTGTAATATGAATTGTATAGTGCAAGTAGCCGTAACGCAACATCAACAGCCACTCAACCAGCGACAAAACCCCAAACAAACAAACAAAAATAGCCGCCCGAGGAACCAGCATTCGGGTGAGAATCCCCGCCGAAAAACCAATCATTACCAGCAGCCAAGTTCCCAAACCATAAAAAGACGCATAACGAGTTAAAATATCATTAACAGGCAAACTCCAAGCCGCATACAAATAGCGGTAATTAACTGTCATGGCGCTGCGAGTAAAATCTCCTGCTACCAACATTAAAACAGTCAAGCTAGTTACAGCTATCAAACCCAACTTTATACCAGATTCAAACAAGCCTCGGTAGGGAAACGGCACTACCGTGTCCTGATTTTCTGCCCCATCAACGTAGGGAAACGGCACTGCCGTCTCCTGCTCTTTTGGAGACGGCAATCCCGTATCCCTACGGTAGATTAGTACAATAAACTCTATGATAGCCTGTAAAGTCGCAGCAGCCAAAAATGCGATCGCACTATAAGCAAAATGTCTGCGCAACAGAATCGCCGCAGCCAGGAAAAACCCAATTAACGGCATTCTCCACCAAGATTTTAGATTGACATCCTGCAAATAAACCCAAATCGCCAAAGCTACAAACACGCAGCCGCCAGTATCCAGATATCCCCGCAGAGTCGGTATCCAACTCATCGGAATCAATAAACTCAGCAGCACAGTTGACCAAAACACCCGGCGCGGATCAACTGGAATTAGCTGTACAGAAATTGCCCCCAACAACAGGCGAAACGGCAGCACATAAATCAGCGAAATGCTGAGAATATAACTCAGCCGAGATTCGCCAAATAAAAAAATAAACGGGACTAATGGCAGCGTGATTAACAGGTTTTTTTCTTTAGATAGCGATGCTATAACTTCCCGCCATGCTTGATCCGGCGAGTCTCGAAATAAATTAGCCGTGTTAACTGTAGCAGTGTTGTATCCCGCGTAATCCCACCAATAAAAAGTACGTTCACTAGATACATAAATTGACGTTAATCCAACTGTCGCGAGAACAAGTAAAAACAGAAAAAAACCATCAATTAAAAACTTGCGGCGAAACTTAAAATCAAATAATCCCATCACTCTAATAACCCTAAATCACTTGTACAGTCCTGAAAGTACGGGTGGTCAGAAACCGGGTTTTTTTGCAAAAATTCTGCATCAAAGCCTTTAATCCCGGTAAAAACCCGGTTTCTTTGGTATTAATGCGCGTCCCAGACTGTTACCTCAAAACAGAACCTTCCAAAAAACCATCCAACTTATCTGCATATTGCCGGTTCGCTGCCGCACTGGGATGAATATCATGAGGCAAATTATTATTTCCCGGTATTTTCAAATCAACCGAAATATCCACCGTAGCAATTCCCTCCTGACTCAACTCATCCAACATCTTAGCAGAACCCGCATTAATTCCGGCCACAACCAACTTAACATTATTAGCCTCAGCCACGCGGTGAAACTCTTCAATAATTGCCTTAGAAACATCGTGACTTTTGTACAATCCCTCCTCAAATTGATTGTAATTAACCTCCAAAAAATTTACCAAAGCCGAAACCCGCATCAGTGGCCACTCGTGATATTCCAGTTTTGTCATGGTATAAGTAAAATTATTTTTTCCATTCAGCCTAGCATCGGGCTGGTACAGAATGCCGAGTTTATTCCAAGCAGCCATCTGCTTGCTTCTCGCTCTCAATAAAGTATTGCGCCTGTCGTGAAATCCCGCATAAGCAATCACCGCAATTTTGGGTTTTTTTCCTTGTTTGAGTGCTTCTTTGAATTGAATAAACGAGTGCAGCGTGCCGTAGCCGTTAACGCCAAAATTTACTATTTCATATTTAGGTAATTTCTCTTGCAGCAACCACGCATAAGTTTCGCTGTCATTCAATGACCAACCGTAGGTAAAAGAACAGCCAAATATCCAAATCTCTGGTTTGTTTGAGGATTGATTGTAAGTATTGAGCGGATGTGTTATCCTTAAACTATTATTGAGATGAGTTGCGTTAAATGAGTAATTGCCGTTAAGTGTAACCTTGAACTTTCCCGGTAAATGTTTGTAGCCGAGTTCCGAGTCTTTGGTGAAAAAGTTGCCTTTTGGTTCTACCGCAACATCAACATTTTCGATTTGCCAGGGTTTGTATCCGGCAACTCGCAAGACAATTTCCGCACTGCCGACAGATATCAATATTGGGACAATTAAATAAGTTATTAATTTGAAAGCAAAATTTTTAGCTATACCTTTTTTCATGTTTTAGATGTCGGTGAAAGCGATCGCCCAAAATAGCAAACAATCGCAAATCAAATCACCGCACATGATATCACAGACTGGGGATCTCGCTATTTCTAGTTTTGCTACAAAGGCAGATACTGCACGCAGTTAGCTAAATCTTCAGGCTCGTTAACCTTAGCGATGATTTCCAAGTCACGAATCGAATCGCCAACAGTTACACTTTGTTGGTGAGCGTAGATGACGCCAGCAAAATTCACTCCTTCTTGCTGGCGGCGGTTGGCGATGGCTAAAAAATCCTCGTCTTGGGTTAAAAACAACGCGCTGAAGCTCGGCTGCGCGATCGAGTACAATGTTATCTGGCGTACCTTTTCTACCGTCGTCTTGAACTCTCAGAACATCTACATCCCGTCGCCGCAATCCCTCTGTAACAGGTAGAGGCACATTCTCATCCATGTACAGATTTATACTCATTTGATTAGTCCTTGGGCTCGGAGTTTTTTAGCCAAAGCAGATTCGCCAGCTTCTAGGCGCAATTTTTCGGCATACTCGAACCTGCGCTGCATATCTGCATCCAGCTCTTCTTTATGATCCCAGTAGTAGGATAAGGCAGAGTAAATTTTGCTCAAAGTCAGGTGAGGATAGGATTGGAATAATTCTTCAGGAGTCCAGCCGTAAGCTTTTACCGAAGTTATTAATTCAACGACTTTCATTGTGGTTCCGGCGATGAGAGGAACGTTCTTCTCGTCTAATTCCACATATTTGTATTCAGTTGCAGTTAGAGTCACAGTTTTTACCTTGTCGATCGCACTTC